>JBCLLP010000005.1:0-40696 GCA_039738615.1 Candidatus Saccharimonadia bacterium | reverse complement strand
TAAATATTAACGCCCTTTGGTGGGTTATAATATATATATGAAAAATTTATTTGAGGGATTAAATAATTCTCAGCTTGAGGCCGTCAAGACCATCGACGGTCCGATACTAATGCTTGCTGGGGCAGGCAGTGGAAAGACCAAGACCCTGACTCATCGAATCGCATATTTGGTTAGAGAAAAGGCAATTCCTGCTAGTAGCATCCTAGCAGTAACTTTTACCAATAAAGCTGCTGGTGAGATGCGCAAGAGAGTATCAAGCCTACTAGGCTTTGATGATGATTCAGCGAACCCAATACCATTTCTAGGTACTTTCCACTCTATAGCCAATAGGATTCTAAGACGCGAATCTGGTAAGCTTGGCTATACCAGTAACTTTATTATCTATGATGCTGGTGATTCGCAGGCTTTAATTAAGAAAATTCTAAAATCTTTATCTATCGACGAAAAGTTCATTACACCTTCTGGTGTTAGCTGGGCAATATCTTCTGCAAAAAACGAGCTGGTAGGACCCGAAAAATATTGCAGTATGGCTAGCAATAGAGTTCAATTAGTAGCTGCCGATGTATATCCCATTTACCAAAGAGAATTACGCAAGGCTAGGGCTTTTGATTTTGATGATCTTATAATGGAGCTTGTTAAATTACTCCAAGACAAAAGAGAGGTGTTAGAGCGCTACCAGAATCAATTCAAATACATCTTAGTAGACGAGTACCAAGACACCAATCATGCTCAGTATGAATTAATTAAACTACTCTCCGCCAAGCACCATAATCTATGTGTAGTAGGAGATGACTGGCAGAGTATTTATTCTTGGCGGGGAGCCAACTATCAGAATATCTTGAATTTTGAATCAGACTACCCTGAGGTGAGGGTTGTTAAATTAGAGCAGAATTACCGCTCCACACAACATATCTTAGATGCTGCCCACCATGTCATCACCAAGAATGTTAGCAGAAGCAATAAGAAACTCTGGACAGACTTAGGGCTAGGGGAGAAAGTCTATGTGGTATCAGTAGCAGATGAGCTTGCTGAGAGTCGGATAATAATACAAACTATTGATAGATTAAAAAACCAAAATAATCTAAAGCTAAATGATTTTGCAATACTCTATCGAACTAATGCCCAGTCTCGCAGTCTAGAAGAATGGTTTTTAAGATATAATATCCCTTATCAGATTGTTGGCGGAACGAGATTTTATGAGCGCCGTGAAATTAAGGACATTCTGGCATATATGCGGGTGCTATTCCAGCCCAATGACATCATTAGCCTGAACCGAATACTTAATGTACCCATTCGCGGTGTAGGGGCCAAGAGTGCGCTAGCTATTATTGATTATATCAGCAAAAATGAAGTCGACCCCATCGCCACACTCAAAAACGCCACCATTATTCCTAATCTAAAAGGCAAGGCGCTGAAAGAGATTCAGGCCCTTGGGGTAATCCTAGAAGACATTAAACTTCAAGAAGGCCTCTCCGCCTATGAGCTCATGGATTTGTTGATTAAAAAAATAGACTATTTTGATTATCTCCAGGATGGTAGTATATCAGCCGATGACAGAGTAGAGAATGTTCGGGAGCTTCTAGGGGTAGCTAAGTCATATCAAGACCTAGATTTAGAAACTTTTCTTACCGAGGTTGCTTTAGTCTCCGATCTAGATTCGCATGATTCTAGTAGCCAGTCTGTTAGCCTTATGACCCTGCATGCCTCAAAAGGGCTAGAGTTTGAGGTAGTTTTCATAGTTGGGATGGAAGAGGGTGTATTCCCCCACGCCAGAAGCTTATTTGACGCCTCAGAGCTAGAAGAAGAGCGACGACTTTGCTATGTGGGTATGACGAGGGCCAAGCAACAGCTCTATATGATTAATGCATCTTCCCGGCTACTATATGGATCTTTTCAGCATAATTTGCCCTCAAGATTTATTGCTGATATTCCACAAGAGATTATACAGCAGCCAGCAGGAGCCGCCATTAGTGCCACTAGTAATATGGCCCGGAAAACTTTTGATAATGATTTCCCAGATGAGGCCAATGAGGTTAATGTAAGTGTTGGCGAAAAGGTTACCCACCCAAGCTTTGGGGCAGGAATAGTAGAAAACATTGATGATGTTGAGGCAGTTATATTATTTGAATCAGTTGGTAGGAAAAATCTTAATCTTCAGTATGCCCCACTCCGTAAGATTTAATCATAAATTGTAGCATATAGCATAAAATATGTAGTCAAGTCTAGTTTGACAACTACTTATGCATGATAATAGAATAGATAACGATATACAAACAAAAACAAAAGCCTTTTTATTAAATCGTTAGAAGGGGCTTTATTATTTTACATAGAGTTACGCCAACCTTAAATAGACATCATAGGGCTGATAGGTACCTTAATGCTAATAAGAAACACCATCCTGTAATGAGCGTTTTATCTGTGATTGTGCTCTTTAGTTTTATTATTTTTTCGGTAGTTTTTGGTGAATCTCAGATAGCTATCAATAATGTCGCCCTAGCAGATGGCAAGGGCTTGGTGACTATCTATGCTGATGGTCAGAAGAAAACAATTGCTACATCCGCAAAAACAATCGGAGGGGCCTTAAAGCAAAACAATATTACACTCGGCCAAGGTGATATAGTGGAGCCATTGGTAGATACACCGATTGATCAGCCGTTTTACAATGTCAATGTTTATCGTGCCTACCCGGCAATTATTATAGATGGTGATACCAGGACAACAACACTTAGCGGCTATCGTAGTCCTAGGCAGGTTGTAGAATCGGCAAGTATTAAGTTATATAACGAAGACAATGTTAGGATCGAGCGAAATAACGACTTTGATGAGGGAGGTGTAGTAGGGCAGAAAATTATCATAGACAGAGCTACTCCAGTCATATTATCAATTGGAGGAAGGAACTTTGAATTTAGAACTAGGCAATCAACAGTAGGTGGGTTGCTTCGTGAAAAGAAGATAAATATTAATGCCACCGATCAGCTCAGTATTGATTTAGATGCCAAAATATATAAGAATATGAAAATAGTATTAAGTCGAGTTAGCCAAGATATAATTCAGGTCAGCGAACCACTAGATCCAGATGTTCACTATAAGGATGACCCAAACCAACCCGTTAGCTATCAGCTAGTAGTGAGCCCAGGAATCCCAGGCAGAAAGTTAGTTAGCTATTTAGTTAACCAAAAAGACGGAGTAGAGCAGAGCCGTCAGGAGCTGGAGAGCAAAGTTACTATTGCCTCACAGCCAAAAATTATAGTAAGAGGCACTAAGATTAATCCAGTGGCCGATAATGCCGGGCTACTCTATAAACTTAGAATGTGTGAGGCGGGAGGTAATTATCAGCGTAACTCAGGAAATGGCTATTATGGCGCCTATCAATTCTCTATATCTACATGGAACAGGTGGAATACTGGGTATGAGCGAGCTGATCTTGCCCCAGCATCCGTACAAGACGAGTATGTGCTAAAAAATGCTTTGGCCAGTAAGGGCGGCTTCTGGAGCCAGCACCCAGGCTGCTCGACGAAGCTTAGTCTACCTAAATTCCCTTAAACTAACTATTACAAGATTATGCTTTGCTTTTTGGCCCGCAATAAAAACATCTAAACAACGAATCTATACTCTATGAAAGTAAAAGCTAAAAAATCATTTGGTCAAAATTGGCTTAGAGACGAATATGTACTAGATAGCATCATAGCTTCAGCAGTAATCAACCCCACTGATGCAATACTAGAAGTTGGTCCCGGGCTTGGGACTCTAACCCGCAAGCTAGTAGATACTGGTGCTGATGTTTATGCCATAGAGGCCGACCAAGACTTATTGCCAGCTCTGAAAAATAAGTTTGCCGGCTATAATAATATTCAAATCATCAAAGGCGATATACTCAAATATAATTTTGGCAAGCTCCCCAGCGGATATAAAGTTGTAGCTAATATCCCATATTATTTAACTTCTAATCTCATTAGGGAGTTATTAGAGTCTAGTAATAAACCCAGCCTAGTAGTACTACTAATCCAAAAGGAAGTAGCCCAGAGAATACTAGCTGGTCCTGGTGCAATGTCGGTACTATCTTTTTCGGTACAGTACTACTCCGAGCCAGAACTTATCATGGAAGTTAGCAGGGAGCTGTTTGACCCAGTCCCTAAGGTAGATTCAGCGCTTATTAAGCTAGTCTGCCTGAATAAACCATTGTTTGAGGCAGATACTCAAAAGCTATTTAGGCTTGTCAAAGCTGGCTTTGGAGAAAAACGCAAAATGCTCCGCAATAGCCTTGCTGGCGGGCTTAGTATCACTACAAAGCAAGCTGAAAGCCTGCTGGCGCTATCGGGCATTTTACCTTCGTCTCGCGCCCAGGAGCTCTCTATGGCCCAATGGCAGCAACTCTACACCACCATAGACATTAAAGCTAATCTAAAGAATTTATTATAGCTAAAAGCTTATGCTAAAATAGGGCATATGCTAAAGCCCACCAAGATAAAGCGAACTGCTAAATCCCTTCTTATTATTATGATTGGATTTTTATTAATAGTACTTGTTTTTTTACCCAGCACAGGTAGAGCCTCTACTAATTTTAGCTATTCCATACAAGTTGATTACACCGCTCATAGCTCAGGCCCTACGGCTGTTAATGAAACTTATAATATTACCAACAATACCTCTAGCCAGTATCTAGATAGTATTAAAATATCAACTCCATCTGCAGAGGTCACTAATTTAAAAGTTTATTATTTGGGTGGAAAGAGTATTCCATTTACAACCCAAATGGTAGAATCTGAAACAGCTGGTTTTAAATCTGAATATACTCAAATTAACATCAACTTTAATGTTGCTAAAGTAGGGCAAGGATTAAAGTGGGCTTTTGTAGTCGAGTATCAGACTACTGGGCTTGTAGAGGATAAGGGCAGCTCAAACGTTGTCTATATTCCTGGCATCTCGCCAAATGGCAGAGATTTTTATAGGGCTAGTCTTACCGTCCCAGATACTTTTGGCCCAGTTCATGGTTTTGGTAACCTTCCAAGAGAAGTGTCCAGGGGCAATGGCACTAGGACCTACTCCTTTGAACAAAATGAATTGATAGATAATTCCCTCCAACTTTTATTTGGTGACTCGACCACCTACAAAGCTAATTTTATCTATCCTCTAGAGAATAATTCAGATTTCCCAAAACTCTTTAAGATTACTTTGCCACCAAATACTTCTGGACAAACAGTATTCATACAAAAAATTGATCCAACTCCTGAGTCGATGAGTGTTGATGCAGATGGAAATATTATTGCTAGCTATAATATTAAACCACATCAAAACATTAGCGTATCAGCTGATGTTTTAGCAGTTGTTAAATACATTTCCTATGATTTATCTAAGAGTGGCAATATGCGTGATATACCTAGCAATTTAGTGCGTGACTATACTAAGTCAACGCAGTATTGGCAGAGTAATAACCCAGACATACAAAAACAGGCCAAGGAGCTAACAAAAGACATGGAAACAGTCGCCCAAAAAGTTCGTGCAATTAATAATTATGTTATTGAAAAACTTGATTATAATAACGAAAAGATTAACTACAATTTGCGTCAGGGAGCCTTAAAGGCCTTCCAGAATCCTTCCTTTGTAGTGTGCCTTGAATATTCTGATTTGACTATTGCCTTATTGCGCTCGGCTGGTATCCCAGCTCGAATGCCAATAGGCTATGGCTATTCTGGCAGTCTTAAAAAATCAACAACAGTTACTGATTCGCTGCATTCGTGGGTATCTGTCTACATACCTAATATTGGCTGGATGAATATGGATCCAACTTGGGGAGAGAAGTTTAATAATTATGGAGTAAGTGATATCGATCATTTTGCTTTTGCTATATGGGGAAAAAGTGATTCATCGCCAGCAGCAATCACCAGCAATAATGTAGATGCTAATTATCAGTACGAGAAAGTAACAATTAGCTATACTGAGGTTCAGACTAAGGTCCTAAATGATGCTAGCCTAAAAGTTACTAAATGGGTTTTATTGCCATTTTTATCTTTAACTCAATTCTCTGGCAGTGCACCTAGCAATACAGCCATTAGCTACCTTAAGCTCAAAATCAAAACTCCGAATGGCGCTCATGATAAGCAGCTAGGCAACCAGGCACCGAGTCAAAAATTTTCAGGTAATATTCTATGGTTTAGCAGGGACTTTTTAGATAAGTCAGAGGCTAGTATTGTTTCCCCAGAAAGTATCACGCCCCTTGCCACCACCACGGCAAGTGTTAATTATGCACCTTTAGTGCTCATTATATGCCTTGTATCTGTTATTATTATCTGGAGAGTGTTAAGGCACCACAATAATAAAATTAAGAATGCTACCTTGCTAGCAGAGGAAGGCCATGATCCAGAAGAAACCAAAAAATAGCTTTTATGTAACTACTTCTATTGCTTATGCTAACGCCAAGCCACACATTGGCTACGCCATGGAGTTAATTCAGGCCGATACACTGGCGCGTTATTACGCTAGCCAGGGCAGAGATACCTACTTTTTGACAGGTACAGATGAGCACGGGCAAAAGCTCAAAGAGGCTGCTAGCAAGCAAGGCAAATCTGTTAAGGATTATGTTGATGAGCTGAGCCAGACATTTGTGGATTTATCTAAGCTCATGGAGCTGCGCAATGATAAATTTGTACGAACCACTGACGCTAATCATAAAAAAGCCGCCCAAAAGCTATGGACCGCCTGCAGAAAAGATATTTATAAAGGTCATTATAGTGGGCTCTATTGTGTTGGGCATGAAACTTTTGTTAAGGATAGCGAGCTGGTGGATGGCAAGTGTCCTGACCATAAAACTACACCCCAACCCCAAGAGCTAGAGAGCTACTTCTTTGCTCTATCTAAATATACCAAAGTGCTAGAGAAGCTAATTGTAACAGGCGAGCTCAAGATACTACCCGATAAAAGACGCAATGAGATGCTAGGATTTATAAAAACTGGACTTGAGGATATTAGCATTTCTAGACCCAAGAGTCAGCTCGAGTGGGGTGTTGAGGTGCCTGAAGATTCCGACCATGTTATGTACGTTTGGTTTGATGCTCTTAGTAGCTATATATCAGCTGTGGGATATGAGAATGATAGCAAACAATTCCAAAAGTTCTGGCCTGCCGATGTACATGTTATAGGCAAGGACATAGCGCGCTTTCATTGCCTACTATGGCCAGCAATGCTTTTGAGTGCAGGCCTTCAGCCCCCCTAAGTCAGTATATGTGCATAGTTTTATTACAACTAACGGCCAAAAGATGAGCAAGAGCCTTGGCAATGTCATTGATCCAGTGGATTATATTGAAGCTTATGGGGTTGATGCAATTCGTTACTATCTACTGCGCTATATCCCTAGCAATAATGATGGTGATTTTTCACTAGATAGATTCGAAGAAGTTTATCAGTCTGACCTTGCAAATAATCTAGGTAATTTAGTATCAAGAGTCTCGGCGATGTTGGTAAAATATAATGACGGTGTTTATCAGCCCAGTGAAGTCATCAATAGCCTAGGACTGGAAGGCCTGATGGCTGGTTTTAGGTTTGATAGATGCCTGGAGTTAATTTTTGCCAAGCTAGACTCACTTAATGTTGCAATTGACACTAACAAACCTTGGCAACTAGTAAAAACTAACGAGATTAAAGCTACCGAATTCTTGTCAAAGATGGCGAGTGAGCTAGTGGCTGTGGCCGATATTTTGGAGCCATACCTACCAGAGAGCGCCAGGAAAATTAAGAAGACATTTAATGCCGGCTCAGTTGATAGCTCGGTAGGAATACTATTTCCCAGAATTGATTAAGTTTTTATAGGCTTTTTATGAAAGGGTCGGTACTGCTATAATTTAATTATGCTAATAGATACTCACGCCCATATTCATATTGAAGAATTCGCCACAGATCTTGATGGCATTTTTGAGAATTGTAAAAAAGCTCAAGTATTATCAATTATTACTGTTGGCACAAGTGGCGAGGACTCTAGGAACGCGCTGGAGTTTTGTATGGACAATTCTAACCAAGGTATTAATATTTATGCTACTGCTGGAATCCACCCACATGAGGCCGGTAGTAGCCAGCTATCAATTATTCAAGATCTCATAGTAAGTGGCGGCTACGGCAATAAGCTAGTGGCAATAGGCGAGTGTGGGCTAGATTATTACAAAAATTACGCCACTAAAGCCGACCAGCTCAAATGTCTAGAGCTACAAATAGAGTTGGCTATAAGCCACCGCCTACCGTTGGTATTCCATGTGCGTGATGCCTGGGAAGATTTTTTTGTGGTACTCAAAAATTATAATAAACTTAGCGGAGTTATCCACAGCTTTACAGGTACCACAAAGGAAGTAGATAAGGCCAACGAATATAATTTATATTTTGGGCTAAATGGCATTATGACGTTTACTAAAGACCATCTACAGCTTGATGCCTTTAAGGCCATTCCAGCTAGTAGGCTAATTCTTGAGACCGACTGCCCGTACTTATCCCCAGCACCATTAAGGGGCAACAGAAACGAGCCAGCTAATATTAAATACATTGCAGAGAAAATATCTGAGCTCAGAGGTGAGCCGCTAGACATGATTGCCACTACCACTACCACTAATACAAAAACACTTTTTGGGGTAGAATAGATATATGGAAAATCAACCAATACCAATTGAGCCAAATCCCAGCGAGCAAGCCAAAAGGTACACCACGGCACTTGGCTTATTGGCTAGTATCAGAGCAGACTTTAAACTTGCGAGAGATCCCGATGGGATGATTGATAGTCATAAATTAGATCTTGCGTTTCATAATTTCGAGTCAACCCAAATTGAGTCGATATTAAATAGTGGCTCTGTACCATCAGGGCCTTGGGTCTCCGACCCTGACGACTCGACTGCCCAATATATTGACGCATCGGCCGATACTTTTATTTATATCAATGATAGAATGGTAATTAGGGTAGAGACCACCCAAAGAGAGCCAATAACAGACCAACAAGTAGAAATGTTTATGGAGTATAGCCTTAAAGATGGCTTCCTACAACGAAGCATTAGTACGCAGAGTGAAGAGATTGGAGACAGTGCTATTAGCCACCCAAGTACGCAGAGTGAAGAGATTGGAGACAGTGCTATTAGCCACCCAGTCCAGGAACCTATAAAATTACCAAATAATCAAACAGCCCATCAGCTAGAGCAAGAACCGCCAGACAATATTCAGCTAGATGGCAAACAAGCTAAAGAGTTTGTGGATATGTTAGAGGTAATCATCACTCAGCTTAAGGCTAGGTATGAGGATAGTAACTGGCATATATTCCCAGATACATTACATGAAGGCGATTATGTAATTGAACAGGCAGCTATAGATTGAACAAAACTTTGCTTGATGGGGTAAGCTTGGCCCTAGCTTGTCAGCAAATCCCCTGGATTAATGAGTTTAGGTTATAATTATGAAAAAGTTTTTAGCTTGGCCTGTGATAATAATAGTGGCGGTGTTTATTCTAGGCTCAATTATACTTATAGGCACCGGCTATTATTTAAGCCCTCAAGACGAGCCCAAGAAGGCTGATGTCATAGTGGTAGTGAGTGGTGGCCAGATCACTAGTCGAGCCGAGAAAGGTATTGAGTTATTTAAGCAAGGTTACGCCCCAAAGCTTATTTTCTCCGGAGCTGCCCTAGATGATGGTCTAAGCAATGCTTACGCGATGCGCGACCAGGCGCTATCTGCTGGTATCAGCCAAGACGCTATATATATTGATGAGAAAAGCCAAAATACCTATGAAAATGCCCTTAACACTAAAAAGATTATTGATTCACTCGGACTAAAAAAAATAATTTTAGTTACCAGCCCATATCATCAGAGGCGGGCTAACCAAACCTTTGAATCAGTGCTAGGAAAGAACTATGAAGTCATAGGCATATCGGCATTTGATGATAGGTGGAGTAAATCGCAGTGGTGGAGGAGGGGTTTTACGCTATTTATATCTGTTAGTGAATCATGGAAACTCCTCTATATTGCCGTTACGAGAAATTATCAATAATCAATCTTTGAGCTAGTCCTTAATACTTCTAGGGATTTTACTCTAAGAATATAATTCTTATTAACTAGCCCGTAATAATATAAAATCTGCTAAAATACCATCTATGAAGACCTCTAAAGTAAGAGCTAAATACTTGGATTTCTATGCATCTAAGGGGCACGCTATCATCCCTAGAGCATCAATAGTCCCTCAAGAAGACCCCACCACTCTATTTACTGGTAGTGGCATGCAGCCAATGCTACCCTTTTTACTAGGCGAAAAACATCCAGAAGGAGTGCGTATAGCTGACAGCCAGGTTTGTTTTAGGGCTGAAGATGTTGATGACGTAGGGGATAATCGTCATACAACTTTTTTTGAAATGCTTGGAAATTGGAGCCTTGGAGATTATTTTAAAAAAGACCAGCTAGAGTGGTTTTTTGAATTTCTAGTAGAAGAAATTGGCTTGGATCCTAATAAACTTTTTGTTACGGTTTTTGCCGGAGACAAAAAAGCCGGAATTCCTAGGGACACCGAAGCAGCTGAAATATGGCAGGTACTTTTTAAATCTAAAGATATTACTGCCAAGATTCTGGAAGTTGGTTCCAAGGAAGATGGCTACAGCAATGGCATGCAGGGTGGACGGGTATTTTACTATGACGCCAGGAAGAACTGGTGGAGCCGAGCCGGAGCACCAGAAAATATGCCAGCAGGTGAGCCCGGTGGGCCAGATAGTGAGGTATTCTATGAATTTGATAGTATCAAGCACGATAAAAGCTTTGGCAAGAATTGCCACCCTAATTGTGATTGCGGAAGATTTATGGAGATTGGTAACTCGGTATTTATGCAATTCCAGAAACAAACTAATGGCAGTTTTAAGGAGCTTAAGCAGAAGAACATTGATTTTGGTGGTGGGCTAGAGCGCATTACCGCTGCTAGTATAGATAGCGCCGATATGTTTAAGATAGATGTGCTTTGGAATATTATCGAAAAGCTCCAAGAGCTAAGTAAAAAAAAATACCAGGACCATGTACAGGCCAAGAGAGTGATTGCCGATCATTTGCGCAGCGCAGTATTTATGGCAGTGGATGGAGTAGTTCCTGGCAATACTGCTCAGGGTTATGTAATGCGCCGGATGCTAAGAAGGGCAATCCGTCGAGGATATGAGCTAGGAATTAATGAAAACCTTTCTACCCAAATTGCCCAGGTAGTTATTAACGACTATCAGCAAACCTATCCAGAATTTGCTGAGAACTCAGAAATTATTATGGATGTATTACGCCGCGAGGAGGTACTCTTTAGAAAGACCCTAGAGCGCGGTATCCACGAATTTAATAAGCGTACCAGCCAGCTAGATTTTACCAAACATCCTTCTAGACCAACAGGCCAGCAGACAGAGCTTACTGGGAAGCTTATATTTACGCTTTTTGATACCTATGGTTTTCCAGCAGAATTAAGTATAGAGGAGGCTCAAAGCCAAGGCGTAGCCATACAAGCTAATTGGTCTAATGATTTTGATACCTTAATGGTTTTACAAAAGGACCGAAGCCGAACCGCTACAGCCGGACAATTTAAGGGAGGACTGGCCGAGCACAGCGAGACTACCACGCGCTACCATAGCGCAACTCACCTAATGTATCGGGCTTTGCGTAGTGTGCTTGGTGATCATGTCGTGCAGAGAGGGAGTAATATCACCAACAAGAGAATGCGCTTTGATTTTAGTCATCACGAGAAGATGACGGAAGAACAAATTAAGCAGGTAGAGGATATGGTTAATGAGGTAATTAAAAAGAACATGCCCGTGGATTTTGTTGAAATGAGCAAGGATGGGGCCTTTGGTATAGGCGCCCTTGGAGCTTTTGGCGAGAAATATCCTGACACCGTCAAGGTCTATACGGTGGGTGACCCAGAGGGAGATTATTATAGCCGTGAAATTTGTGGTGGGCCACATGTTAAACATACTGCCGAAATAGGCACATTCAGGATAATCAAAGAAGAATCATCTAGCGCTGGTGTTAGGCGCATTAAAGCAACTATTTCTGTAGGCTTAAGCCGATAGAGTTCGGCTAAGCCTTTGTAAGATATTCTCTCCTAGGCTCTGCGACCCAACGATGTCTAGCCCCAAATTGGCCAAGCCCATAGGTGTAATATCTTGGGGGCTATTGAGCTTGCCAGTACTATCTCTAACTCTACTAACTTCTCTGGGGCTTATAAAATCTACCGTTGGCTTACGGGCGAAGGCTGAGGATTTGTACCAATCACTCCCAGTAAGGGCTTTTTTGATTTCTGGTAATGCACTACCACCTCCGCATAGTAATATTCTAGGAGGTAGGTGATCAAGCTGATCAAATTCAGCCAAGGCTAGCTCTACGCCAGACAGCCATACCTCTACATCCGCCTCTAGTGCCACACTTACAGATTTTTCGCGTTTGGCATCTAAATCCCCAGCAGAGTGCTTGAGTTTAATAGCCTCGGCTTCATCAAAACTCACACTCAGGCTAGCAGCAATTCTTTTAGTAAAGCTGCGCCCACCGATAGCAAACATCTGCGTCCCCTGAACTCCGCCATTATTAACTACGGCAATATCACTTGTTCCTCCCCCAATATCAATAAAAATGGCCGAAAACTCAGTGCTATCATCGGCACCCACGCTTTTAGCTACTGCAAACGGCTCAGCGGCTATGTTAATACAATTAAGATCCAAATCCGAGGCGACAGTTTGCAATGCACCTAAATGGACCATAGGTGCAAAGGCGTTAAAAACTTGGATGGTTACATTCTTGCCCTGAAATCCGATGGGGTTAGTAACTCTATAGCCATCAACCTTAACGTCAACTACCGCGGCATTTACCAGCTTAACTTCCATATCGTCACTACCAGTTTCCCAGCGAAGTTGCTTACGCACACTGCTAAGGGCTTGTTTTTGAATGCGACCAATAATATCTTGTAGCTCAGTCATATCAATCTGTACTTCTGGCTTACTGCGCCGGTAGCTGACACTAGTAGTGCCACCCTTGACTAGCTCACCAGCAATTCCAATAATGACATCCTTTGCTACCACGCCAGCTTCTTCTTCAGCTTTACGCAGCGCAGCATCGCAATTATCTACCACTCCAGCAATGTCTGTCACAGCACCATTGGCCATATCAGTCAGCCGCTGGCGCTTCCTGCCAGCTCCTAGAATCTCTACAAATTGCTCGGTCTTACCTGTTCTATTAGAGGTCTTAGTAGCTATCTCACCTATTAATGCCTTTACGAACTCAGTACCTATATCAAGTGACACTATATACTTTTTAGCATTGTCTTTTTTGAGTTTGGGCAAGTGGAGTTTCATAGCTTCTATTGTAACCCTTAATATGGTGGTTATGCTAGACTACTGACAAATCAATATTTTTATGCTAGACTCTTGGAAGTTCCTTAAAAAAACCCAACAGGGGAGGCATTGATGTCAGCAGGTACAGCTATTCGGAGCACTGTTAGCGTACTTAACGCCAAGTCAAAATCTATCTTGGAATGGGTGGTTCAGCCTTTAGTATTATTATTATGGTCCAGGCGTAGTTCATGGTTGGTTCGCAACCTAGCTAATATTATTAGCACGGCTAGATTGCCAATTTCTATTATGGTAGTGGTCTGGGGAGTTTACCCCTCATATCATAATCGCAATTTTGGCCCTCTATATCTGAGCCTAGCTATTATGCTAATTGTATTACTCAGCGATGGAATTGATGGCGCCCTAGCTAGAGGTTTAATGACGGTCAGCCGCTACGGCAAAGCCGTAGATCCATTAGCCGATAAGGTCTTTTATCTGTTTATGATTGGATCGCTAACTATTGGTGCCCGGGGAATCGTACCGCATGAAGTGGTTATCACCATGCTAGTATTTATGATTCCAGCAGTATATTTTGAGCTAAGGCTAGTGGCTATATCCATCATCACCGAGCATGAGTGTACCAGGTATGATGTAGTTGAGCCAGCTGGCTCTAATATCTGGGGTAAGACTAAATTTAGCCTGCAAGCTATAGCCGGATTCGTGGGCTTTGGAATCCCATTAGTAATTACTGGTTTTTCAATGGCGATGTGTTTCCTGGTGCTGTCACTGCCTATGGCCTATATGAGCCTTCGTGGGCATCAGCTCGATCTTGAAGCAATTCGCATTAAAGTTAGCAACCAAGATGGTTAATTTATCACCCTTTCGGTGAGGTAAGCACTCCTCATTGAAGGGGTGTTTGCTTTTTATTTGTCACAATATAAGACGATAATGAGTTTATATAGCTATGATTTGTACCCATAGCAAAGTACTTGAGGTATAATAGCAGATATGGAAAATACCACAGCCGAAAATAGCGATCCTGGTGTTTTGTATTTGGATGCAGACACCGAGATTACAGAGGCCATAGAGAAGCTTAAAAAATCTCCTCAAGATGAAGTAAGAGTAGTAGTGCCATCTCGTTCGGGGCTATTACAAAGCCTAGTCAATGTTAAGCTCCTAAAGAAAGCCGCCAAGGATTCTAATAAGGAGCTGGTGCTTGTTACGAATGACAAAATCACTAAAAACCTAGCTGGCTCAGCAGGCCTGGCAGTTGCCTCAGGTGTTAAAGCTATGGCCCATATACCCAGCAACGATAATGCGCCCATCCATACCCCCAAAGAAATTGAAATTGCCCAAGAGCAGAGTGATGATGAGCCTAGTGAATCACCCAAGCAATCTCCAAAATCCAATTCTGGAGGGTTTGAAGCTAAACGCATTAGCCTAAGCGATGACGACGATACCACTAAACTAGCCCTAGGGGATGAAGCCAGCGAGTTAAATGAGCACAAAAAAGCCAAAAAGGTTCCTAACTATGGGAAGCTTAATAAACGCATTTGGCTTGGAGCCGGAGCAGTGGCGTTAATAGTAGGGTTTATCCTATTGTATGTTTTTGTTCCCACAGCAAAAGCTACCTTGCTAGCAAAGGCTAAAAAAACCACCCTTGATTTTAATTTTATTCTAGATGCCATGGCCACTTCATCGGATTCTACCGCGCTGATACTTGCATCTCAGAAGCTCTCTGTTAATAAAGACATTGCTTTTGACATTACCGCAACTGGCAAAAAGGAAGTTGGCAATAAAGCTACTGGCACGATTGCAGTGCGTAATTGTGATGATGTGGCTACACATAGCTTACCAGCAGGGACCACGCTTACCGGGAGCAATAAGAGTTTTATAACGGCTCAGGCGGTTACTTTGCCTGCAGGGAGTGCTGCTGGTGGTGTGGTTAATTGTTCTAGCGCCGTAGATGTTCAGATTACCGCTACAGCTACAGGTGAAAGCTATAATCTTGGTACAACGAATTTTAGCTTGTCGGGCTTCTCTAGCCTCTTTACTGCGATCGGTCAAACCAGTGGTGGTTTAACCAAAATCATTACAGTGCTTTCCGCCGAAGATATAACTAATGCCCAAAAACAAGCCGAACAGCAATCCACCTCAGCTAAAGATGAATTGATTAAAAAAGCCGGTAGCGATATGCAGCTATTTGTTTCTACCATCCAGGCTGATTTCGTTGATTTTAATACTTCTGTAAAGCAAGATGCTGAGGCTGATAAGGTCAGTGTTACCACTAAGGTTCGCTACACTGGGTTCGCCGCAAAGAACTCGGATATTGACACTATGTTTGCTCAGCAGATCAAGGACACCCTAAAAGGAAATAAGCAGGTCTATCAGAACGGCGCAAAGGATGGCAAATACGCTATTGTTAAGCAGTTTAGCGCCGACAAGGTCCAGCTCAATGTAATATCGTCAGCATACTATGGCGACCCAATTGATAAAGACGCAATAGCTAAATCCATTACCGGCAAAGCCAGGAAGGAAGTTGCCGACACAATCAAGCAAAAGTATGAGCAAATTAGCGGAGTTGAGATAGAAACATGGCCTAGTCTTATGCCCACCATGCCATTACTATCAGGCAAAATTACCATAGATATTAGGGTTACCACTGATTAATTAATGCTAGATATTACCGAGCAAGACTATTTAAGTGTAATCTTGGCATTTGATTATGGAGATGTAAGAATTGGGGTAGCCATTAAGCCAGCCAACCAAGCATCTGCTGAGCCCCTAGTAACTATTCAAAATGATGCTAATCTGTGGCAAACAATCGAGGAGTTAATACAGCTTCACTCACCAAGTATGGTAGTAGTAGGCCGGCCCCGCAACCTAGAGGGAGATAATACCACGCAGACCGATAAAGCCGAGCAGTTTGCCAGCCAGCTTGCCAAACGTTACAATAATAAAGTTGAATTACAAGATGAAGCACTTACAACCGAACAAGCCAAACAAAGAATCCCCCGAAATCTCGCTCACCCAGCCAGAGGAGTTATTGACCAATACGCCGCTTGTATTATCCTCGAGTCATACCTCCAAGAAAAATAAAGTCAAAATAGTAATATTGGCTGTACTGGCCCTATTAATTTTTGGGCTTATATTAATTATGGTGTGGGCACTACTGATATTTAATACTGCTAAAAATAGTAAAGACAATACCCAAGTGATATTTAAGGTTGAGCAAAACAGCGGACTAGATAAAATAGCCTCCGAGCTAGTAGCTAAAGGCCTTATTACAGATAAAAACAGCTTTTTGATATATGCTCGGTTAGGACCTTCTAGGGGTAATTTAAAGCCGGGGGTTTATTTGTTGAGCCCTTCTATGACATTGGCTAGAATAGCTGATACTATCGGCCAGGGCCAGATGGCCGCCACCAAGGTAACGTTCCAGGAAGGTCTTACGATTGAGGAAATGGCTCGTAAATGGGCAAAAGCAGGGCTTGGTGATGCCCAAGCATTTTTGTTAGCCTCTAGGCTCCCTAACCAGTATCACCAGCAATTTTTGAGTTTTAGAACTAATCATGATAGCCTTGAAGGCTATCTATTCCCAGCAACCTATAATGTCCTAGTATCAACCACTCCCCAAGAGCAAATTAACTCTATGCTGAATAGCTTTGCAAGTGAAGTTTTACCCAAATTAAAGCCCGAAGTAGCTAATTCAGCTAAGCTAAATGAGATAATTATCATTGCTTCAATTGTCGAGAAAGAAGTTAAGTCATCAGAGGATCGCAAGCTTGTAGCAGGAGTGTTTTATAACCGCCTAGCAAAAGGCATGAAGTTAGAGAGTGATGTGACGGTTAATTACGGTACCAGCAAGAGTAAAGTTACTCCAGAAGATCTTAAGATATACTCCCCCTATAATACTTATTTGGTTCAAGGACTACCCATTGGGCCTATCTGCAACCCTAGCTTAGGGGCAATTTTAGCCACTGTAGAGCCCACCGCATCAGACTATTTGTTCTTCCTGTCAGATTCTTCTGGCACCACACATTTTGCCAAAACCTTAGCCGAGCACAATCAAAACATCATCAGATACCTAAACTAGCTGTTTTTAGCTTATATATAAGCTAAAAGTGGCTATTGACAGCTACTCTTAGTCTTGGTAGACTGAACCCACGTAAATTTAAAGGATAAGCAATATATCTAAGGTCTACGTGTGTAGTTTTTATGAGTTTGTCTTATTAGGTTTACCTGCACCAACTTATCAGAGATAGGAGATTAACTTCGGTCGAACCCTCCGGCTCAATACTATCAAGGCAGAAGTGTTGGGGTCAGATAAGTCGCAGCCAATTATGTACCATTTACGCCAGATATGACTAACCGGTACAAAGGAGATGTTTATTAGTAGAAGAGTATTAGGATTTCCCCTACAAGTGCGCCCAGAGAATTTTGTGGGCGTGGGGCAACAGAACTTTTCTCAAACAAACACAGATGAGGCTTCGGTCTCCCCTAAAACTGAAACTAACAAACAAGGTCGTAATCTTAAAAGCGACAATTCTTTAAGTCAATATAATTATAAATTTAACCGCTATGCAGTGCATAGCGCTATTATTTTAGCTATTATTGGATTAGCTACCATAGGCAAAATTAACGCTAGCCAAGCCATATCCACTAAAGGCTCTGGTTCTACTAAGGATCAGACTTCCATAATTGCCACAGGTGCTATTCTAGTTAATAACACTCAGAGTGTAATTGCCCAGGATGTTTCGCAAAAAGCTCGAGATCTTACTAATATGAACGCTCTAGCGACTGCTGGAGATGATTTCTTAGCCAATAAGTCCTCTGTTATGGCTGTTGGAGCTCAAAGCCGTGAGATCTTGTCATATAAGGTTAAGCAGGGTGATACACTATCTTTAATATCTGCTAAATTCAATATCACTACCGATACTATTAAGTGGGCAAATGATATCGCCGACGAAAACAACCTCCAGCCTGACACCAACTTGGTTATTTTGCCTGTCAATGGAATTATGCACATAGTCCAAGCTGGAGATGATGTCCTGGCCCTAGCTGAGCGCTACCAGAGCAGCGCATCACTTATTGAGAACTTTAATGGTCTTGAGGGAAAAGCACCTGAGCAAGGTGTGTCACTTGTAATACCCGATGGTATTAAATATGTACCGTCAGCAGCTAGTAGAATAGTCGGTACTAATAATGTTTCTCTCTTAAGTGGGAGTTTTATTGGTAATGGCAATTCTTACCCGCGCGGTCAGTGTACCTGGTATGTGGCTAGCCGACGCTCGGTGCCTAATAACTTGGGTAATGCCAATAGCTGGTATTATAATGCTCAAGCCAGTGGTTTTGGTGTCGGTAGAAAGCCGGTAACTGGTGCGATTGCCTGGACTGCTGCCGGTTACTACGGCCATCTTGCCTACGTCGAGGGTGTCTCGGGCGATATGGTAACCGTCACTGAGATGAACTATAACGGCAACTGGAACCGCGTGACGCGCCGAACCGTGCCTGTCAGTGATTTCCTATATATCTATTAACTTAAAAGACTCCCTAGGGGGTCTTTTAAGTTATGGCAGTTATCATAATATTATGCTATAATGTCAAGCTATGTTTACAGATGTAGTAACAGTCAAAATACAAGCCGGCAAAGGTGGCGACGGAATTGTTAGTTTTAGCAGTTCTCGTGCTAATGCTAGGGGCGGTCCAGATGGTGGCGATGGTGGTAATGGTGGTAGCGTTCTGGTCAGGGCGGATTATAACACCAACACCCTTTCTAAATACCGCACCAATAAGCTCTGGCAGGCAGAAGACGGAACTGACGGCGCAAGTAATAAAAAACGAGGTAAGGGCGGAGAAAACACCACCCTTATTGTTCCACCAGGGACGCTTATAACTGATGGGGATATGGTTATTGCAGACCTTGAAGTAGAAGCCGATGAAGCAATCATAGCCCACAGTGGGCGCGGTGGCTTTGGCAATGCTCACTTTATTAGTTCTGTCAGGAGATCACCAAAGATTTCTGAATTAGGCGAGCAGGGTGAATCTAGGCGGCTAACATTTGAGTTAAAGCTTGTCGCAGATGCTGGGCTAGTGGGGCTACCCAATGCTGGCAAATCAACCCTGTTATCAGTCATATCCAATGCCCATCCTAAGATAGCTAGCTACCCATTTACCACTTTGGAGCCTAATTTAGGCGTGGTAGATATAGATGATAATGGGTTTTTGGTGGCTGATATACCAGGACTAATTGAGGGTGCTAGCGCTGGCAAGGGCCTAGGTGATGAGTTTTTGCGTCATGTAGAACGAACCAAGTTACTAATTCATATAATTGATGCTAGCTCATCGACTCTTACTAAGGACTACCAGACCATTCAAGAGGAACTCAAAAACTACAAGATTAATTTGGCTCAGCGCCCACAAATAATCGTATTATCCAAAATTGAGAGCGTGCCCAAGCAGGATATTACCGCCAAGCTGGCCGAACTATCCAAGGCCTCAAAAACACCAATTAAAAATATTCACACTATCTCGGCTGTAGCTAGTATGGGCTTAGTCAGCTTATTGCGCGAAGTTAATAAGCTCCTAATTAAGCTCAAGTCCGCTGCCCCTACCGAAGCTTTAGTAGATGACATGCCAGTTATTAGGCTCGATGAGTCAGCAATCTGGGATGTCACAAAAAAGGGCAATAAGTATTTAGTAACAGGTAAGGAAATAGAAGGTTTTGCCAAGCGAACTAACACCGACCAGTACCAGTCCATCCAGCGACTCCATCATATTTTGGCCCGCAAGGGAATTACCAGACAGTTAGTAAGGCTAGGGGCCGTTGCTGGTAAATCTAAAATAATTATTGCTGATAAGGAAATTGACTTTTAATGCCTAGCTATAGAGTCCTTGGGACTGAGATTAATTACGAAACCAAACCAGATCTTTTTTCGCCTAAAGGGTTAGATAAGGGCAGTGAGCTATTACTTGGCTGTATGGAAAAGTTTCCATATACCACGGCCTTGGATTGGGGCTGTGGCTGGGGCGCTATCGCATTATGGTTGGCCAAGAAAGCTCCAAATTCGCAAGTAACGGCTCTTGATAGTGATATTGCGGCGGTTAAGATAGCCCAGCAAAATGCTATAGGCAATAGAATCTATAATTTACACATCCTGGCCAGTCATGGCTATGAGGATTTACCAGCTAGCCACAAATTTGATTTGATAGTATCGAACCCCCCGACGCACCGCGGTAGAGAGGTGGTAGATACTATGATACTGGAGAGCTTTGGGCGTTTGAACGCTAGGGGAGTCTTGCTACTGGTAGTGGAGGCTAGGATTAAGCCCTGGGTTGCCACTCAGCTCAAGATTGCCTTTGGGGATTATAAGATAGTTAAGCGAAGCAAAAAGCATGTAGTGGTTATGGCTCAAAAATAGGCTATAATAGCTAATATGGATGAAGATAAAAAATCTCGTAAAGCCGAGCAATTTTTCCGCAGGGAGCTAGAGGATTCAGATATCCAAAAAAGCGTTCATTACACTTTTAAGGATGGTTTTAGGCTGGGTTTTGGGTTCTTTGTTGGTTTTATGCTGGGGACGCTAATAGTTGTTTTAATAGCAATTATTGTAAACATTATATTTAAGGCCTTCTAGATTGATCTTTACAGGTTAAAACAGTATAATTTATGCTTGTAAAAAATATTTTGACGCGGGGCATTGGCGCAGTTGGCTAGCGCGCTTCCATGGCATGGAAGAGGTCATCGGTTCGAATCCGATATGCTCCACCAATAAAAGACCCCCGTTTGGGGGTCTTTTATTGGAGCTTATGATGAGAACCGAAGGCCATAGGTATAATAATTTATTTTAATCTAGGCTCATAGAGGCTAATTTTTTGCTATAATAGTAAGCATGACAATTATAATTATATTAGTATTACTAGCTATGGGTAGTTTCCTATACTGGTTTGGCTACGAAGTAACATCCGGCAGGCACAAGGCTAGCCCAAACGACCACTTCTTCACCCTGCTAGGTCGTAATATTGATTATGTGGTAGGCCTTGCTGGAATACCCCTAGCAATTGCGATGTTTATACTGGCTTTTGGTGTTTGGGCTGATATCAAGGAGCTTAATTATGTTGCAGCAGTTTTTGTACTTATAGGTGTTATAAGGGCTTATTTACCACCATCACAGTTTGGGCCCGTCTGGTATCGCAATAAGTCCGCTAGGATTAAGGCTAACCCAGCCACCCAAAAATCCATTCAAAGCCGTAAAAAACCCAAAAAATAATCTATTTTGTGCTAGAATACACGCACTATGGATAAACTCCCCAAAAATGTCATCATCTCTAGGCTCGCTAAAAAAGTCAAAAAGCTGCTTAAATCCAATCCCGTAGAGGTAGTTATTGTAACTGGTAGTGTTGGAAAGACCAGTGCTAAAATAGCTATTGGCAAGCTTCTTTCAACCTCTCACCAGGTAAGATTTAGTGAGGATAGCTATAATACTAGCATCGGTCTGCCCCTTAGTTTTTTTGGGCTTAAAACACCAACACCTCTATGGGATCCATTAGCTTGGGCTAGGATATTCCAAAAAATCAATGTCATCAGCAAGAACTATCCTTATGATATCGTGGTGCTGGAAATGGCCGAGGATGAGCTAGAAGCCATGATGAGCTTGCTAGAATTTATTAAACCCCAGTATGGCGTTATCACTGGAATTGCAGCTGTGCACATGGACCGGATGGTAAGTATCCAAAAGGTCATCCATGATAGTTGGACTATCGCTAGAAAGGCTAAGACATTAATTTATAACGCCGATGCCGATGGGCTATCCAAGCTCGCCAAAAACTCTCAAAATACATTTGGCTTTGGACAGGAAGACAGTAAAATTAAGTTTTCAAATATCACTAGGCTAGCTAGTGGCTATTTGCAAGCGGATATATCTATAGCAGGCCAAAAGCACACCGTAAAAACTAAGCTGGTAGGTGAGCAAAACCTTAATAGCCTATTGGCTGCTGCCAGCGTGGCCCATCTTATGGGTATGGATTCTAAAAAGATAGCTACTGGAATATCTAAAATCACAGCAGTTAATGGCCGTATGAATCTGCTAAGTGGCCTAAATGGCTCTAAGATCATAGATGATAGCTATAATGCCAGCCCAGATGCCGTGATAGCTGCCCTTGGCGCCTTAAAAGAGTTTAAGGCAAGCAGTAAAATAGCCGTACTTGGTAATATGAACGATCTGGGTGAGCTTTCTAAATCAAGCCATCTGAAGATTGGGGCCGAGGCATCCAAGATAGCTGATATACTGATAGTAGTTGGCAAGGACGCCGAAATCTATACCGTTGCAGGCGCTACTGGGGCTGGTATGGATCCAGATAAAATTAAAATATTTAAAACACCATACGAGATTGGGCACTTTTTAAAAAGAATAGTCCAAAAAAATGATGTGGTACTAGTAAAGGGTTCGCAGAACGGAGTTTTTACCGAGGAAGTATCTAGGGTATTACTCGACCCTAGTATTAAGCCGGCCGAGGTATTGGTGCGACAGAGTCCCAGCTGGAAGCGCCGTAAGCATAAAGCTTTTGGCATATATGTGTAGAATGCTGGTGAGCCTAGGGCTAGATAATACGCCATAATAGTAGTTAGAATATGATTTATGCCTAAACTTAATTATCAAAAATCAATTACATATTTTAGGGGCAAGTGGGTACCTTTTGCTGATGCCAATGTTAGTATTGCCAGCTCACCAGTATTGTATGGCCTGAGTATTTACACAGTTTTTAATGCTATCTATAATCCCAATACAAAAAAGCTCAATATCTTTAGATTGCAAGACCACTACAAAAGACTCTGTGATTCTGCCAAAATAATGGATTTTGATAACTTCACTAGCCGATATAGTTTTAAGGATTTTGCAAAAATTATGCGTGCTCTATTGACCAAGAATAATATTAGTGAGGATGTCTTGGTTAGAGTTACGGTCTTTATAGACGAGCTAGTGGCAGGCACCAGAATTAAAGGACTTAAAAACTCCCTTAGTGCCTATGTTTATCATATGGGAGAGATATTACCACGCACTGGTATTGATGCCTGCGTTAGTAGCTGGACTAGATCAGCTGATAATGCCATTCCTTCTAGAGCTAAGGTCAATGGGCAGTATGTTAATGCCTCTCTAATGAAAAACGAAGCCTTAAATAATGGCTATCATGAGGCAATCGCACTTGATGTAAACGGGCATGTCAGCGAGGGTACGGTGGCAAATTTATTCATAGTCTATAATGGGAAATTATTAACCCCCGATATGTCTACTGATATTCTAGAGGGTATTACCCGCAGTAGTATTTTAGAGCTTGCCAATTTCTTGGGCATAGAACACCTACAGCGCAGTATTGATAGAACCGAGCTATATATTGCCCAAGAGGCTTTTATGTGTGGCAGCTCGGTACATATTACGCCTATTTTATCTATTGATAAACGCAAAATAGGCAATGGCAAGATTGGCCCTATCACCACCCAGCTAGCTAAGGCCTACAAGCAAGCCCAGCTAGGAGAGCTAGACGAATTTACTAATTGGCTTATGTTGGCTAGCAGTTAAAAGCTAGTATATTTTATTTCTATTAGCGCTCTTGCGGCTTAATTTGGTACAATTACAAATATGAATAGATACGACTCAACTAAATCAGAAGCCAAGTGGCTTAAAATATGGCAAAAGGCGGAGCTTTATAAAACCCCCGATAAGCCAAATAGCAAGCTTTATAATCTTGTAATGTTCCCTTATCCATCTGGTAACCTACATTTAGGTCACTGGTATAATTTTGCCCCTGCCGATACCTTGGCAAGGTTCTCTAGGATGCATGGCAAGGACATTTTGGAGCCGTTTGGGTTCGATTCTTTTGGATTGCCAGCCGAGAATGCCGCAATTAAGCGGGGGTTAATGGCCGACGAATGGATTGACCAAAACATTGGCGACATGACCCAGCAAATTCAAAAGCTTGGGGCTATGTATGATTGGGATAAGGTACTAAAGACTAGCGACCCTAAATATTACAAATGGACACAATGGATATTTTTGCAGCTTTTTAATGCCGATAAGGCCTATCAGCAGAAAGGCTTGGTCAATTGGTGCCCCAACGATAAAACAGTACTTGCCAATGAACAAGTCATAAAGGGTGAGTGCGACAGGTGTGGGGCAAAAGTAGAGCGCAAGAACCTTGAGCAATGGTATTTTAGGATAACTGACTATGCCGATAGGCTACTTGATGATTTAAACTCTCTCCAGTGGCCTAAACGAATTAAAGAGATGCAACGCAATTGGATTGGGCGTAGCGAAGGTGCATTAGTCAATTTTGCCATAGATGGGCATAGCGATAAGCTCGATGTTTATACTACTCGCTTAGATACTCTTTTTGGTGTGACTTTTATGGTTATCGCCCCAGAACATCCTTTAGTGGATGTCATTACCACTAGCGACCATAGCGTGGAAGTAAATAAATACATCACTGACGCTGGGGCTAAAACTGATATTGATCGTATGGAAGCTCATGACAAGAGTGGCGTGTTTTCAGGAGCTTATGTCGTGAATCCTGCCACACACGAGCAGGTTCCAGTATGGGTTAGTGATTACGTGCTGATGGGCTATGGCACTGGGGCGATTATGGCGGTTCCAGCTCACGACGAGCGCGACTATGAATTTGCTACTAAATACGGGCTCGAGATTCGCCAAGTTATTGGTGGGGGAGACACTCAAGACTCGGCCCACTTACTTACTGGCGAGCTAATGAATTCTGGTGAATTTAACTCCCTGACTAGCGAGCAAGCAAAAACAAAAATTACTAAATGGCTTAAATTACAGGGCCTAGCTCAGCCTAGGGTCCAATACCGCCTGCGTGATTGGCTTATTAGTCGCCAGCGCTACTGGGGAACACCTATACCAATTATTCATTGTAAGGATTGTGGGGCTGTAGCTGTCCCAGAAAAAGATTTGCCAGTAATTCTGCCATTGAAGCAAGAGTTTGGCAAAGATGGCCGTAGCCCACTTTTAGACCATCCCGATTTTAATAATGTAGCGTGCCCAAAGTGTGGTGGTGATGCCCACCGTGAAACAGATACAATGGACACCTTTGTAGATAGTAGCTGGTATTTTTTGCGCTACCCCAATCCCCATTATACTGATGGGCCATTTGATCCAGTGGCAGTTAAGCAGTGGCTCCCAGTAGATAGGTATATCGGTGGAGCCGAGCATGCCGTATTGCACTTACTATACTCACGCTTCATTACTAAGTTTCTATTTGATCAAGGTCGGCTTGAGTTCAATGAGCCATTTATAAATCTCATAAATCAAGGAATGATATTGGGTCCAGATGGTAATAAAATGAACAAAAGTAAGGGCAATGTCATAAACCCCGACGACTACGTGGGCCAGTATGGCGCCGACGCAGTTCGGCTATACTTGATGTTTATGGGCCCGTACGATGAAGGTGGGCACTGGGACCCTAAAAGGTTTGAAGGTACCCATAGATTCATTAATAGAGTCTGGGAGCTAATACTAGGGCCCTACCAATCAGATAATGAAGATCCCATAATAGAGGCCGAGCTTTCAGCTAGGCTACACAAGACAATCAAGAAAGTCACCGAAGACACCCAATCTACCAGATTCAATACAGCCATATCGGCACTTATGAAGTTTGTGAATTATGCTGGGCCGCTCAAGCTTGACGCTCGGCTTAGCTTAGCTCAGTGGCAGATTACCACTACCACACTGGCCAAGCTATTGGCTCCGTTTACGCCCTTTTTGGCAGAGGAAATATGGGAGCAACTCGGTAATAGCCAAAGCGTTCATCTGCAGACCTGGCCTCAATATGACCCCAGCCTAATTCAAGATGACCTCACAACCATTGTCATCCAGATTAATGGTAAGCTCAAAGCCGAATTTGTAATAAATACGCAGGATGCTCATAGTAAGCCCAAGCTAGAGGCAATGGCCCGAGAGCAGATGGGCGAAAAACTCTCCTCACTAGAAATAGTTAAGACTATTGCTGTACCTGGTAAGCTGGTTAATTTTGTATCGCGCTAGGCTTGCTATTATTGGCTTATTGGGTTACAATTACCCCCGAAGATATGCCGATAAGTGCAATCTAGATTAGTAAAGCTCTATTGGTCTCGCTAATCTAATAAATTTAAATATTTTATGATAGCGCACTTCGCACAAGCCATTAAGCTAAAATATCTTCTCTAATTAAAAGGAGAACCTATGGCAGTACCTAAAAAACGCCGAACATCATCTACGCGCGGTCAGCGCCGTAATCACGACAGCCTTAAGCTGACCAGCTTGGTAGTAGAGCAAACAAGTGGTCAGATCGTACCCCGACGCTTACATAAGGCCGCTAGCCTGGGGCTAGCCCGTACCAGAAAGGCCTAAGCTATGGCCTCAAACCGACATCTATGTAGAATAATTGCTCTCCAGAGTTTATACGAATATGATTTTCGTAATAGCCTCAAGCTAGAAGAGCTTAAAACCGACATTGATGAAGTCTTGAGTCGTAATATAGAAGTCTATAAAAATGCAGTTGATGAAACTGACTTTATGACTGATTTAGTAAAAGGTACCATCAAAAATCAAAAACAACTCGACGATTTGATTATTCCAGCTGCTCCAGAGTGGCCTATTGATCAAATAGCCAAGATAGATAAGGCCATCTTAAGGATGAGCCTGTATGAGCTACTGATAAAAAAAGATGTACCACCCAAGGTGGCTATTAATGAAGCGGTGGAGTTAGCCAAGGAATTTGGCGGAGATAATTCCAGCAAATTCATCAATGGAGTGTTAGGAACAATATTTAGACAAAGTGAGCAATATGACCCCAAAGAAGACAAACGAATCGGCACAGATCAGGCTCCCCAAAGCGCCTCATCCAAGCCACCCAAAGCATAAAGCCAAGGGAAAGAATCAACGAACCAAGGCTATACAAGAGTATACCGCTGGGGGAGTTGTGTTTCGCGTTAAAAACGCAGCGCTTGAGTTTTTGTTATTACAAGATGTTAAAGGCCGTTGGAGTATTCCCAAGGGGCATGTTGAGGGTGGCGAAACCCTAGAGCAGACAGCGATTCGTGAAATAGGTGAGGAAACAGGCTTAATGAGCATTAAGATAATTGATAAACTTGATAAAATTCACTTTTTTTACCGAATGGATGGCAAGCTTATTTTTATGACTACATACGTGTTTTTAATGGAATCTACTGACCCTAACGAAACACTTTTGCCAGAGAAGTCTGAGGGGATAGTTGATGTTAGCTGGTTTGATGAACTTGCCGCTGGCAGGGCTATCGAATATAAGGCAACTAAAGTATTATTAGAGGAGGGCGCAAAACGCGTAAAGAAAGCTTATGGTATTCAATAAATCCGAAATCGAAAAAGTAATCAGCGTAACCTTCACTAGCGAGGAGCTTATTAAGACTGCCTGCACACATCGTAGCTATCTTAATGAGCACCGTTCTACCATGCAGCATCATAATGAAAGGTTAGAGTTTTTGGGCGATGCCGTACTGGAGCTTGTAGTAACAGACTTTTTGTATCGGAAGTTTTCTGATAAACCAGAAGGAGAGCTAACTAGCTGGCGAGCCGCCCTAGTTAAGACAGAGAGCTTGGCAGAGTTAGCCGAAGAACTAGATATTGGTAAATTTTTGTTAATGAGCAGAGGAGAGGCCAAGAGTGGTGGACGCACCCGTATGGCTTTGCTTGCTAATTTAGTGGAGGCAATTATAGGCGCAATATATTTAGACCAAGGCTACGATAAGGCCGCAGAATTTATATCAGTCAATATTAATTCCAAGCTTGACGGAATCTTAAAGACCGGCGCCCATATTGATGCCAAGAGTCATTTTCAGGAAATTGCCCAGGAGCATGAGGGGGCTACGCCACACTATGAAGTTATATCTGAATCAGGCCCTGACCATGATAAGGTTTTTGAAATGGCAGTATATCTTAAGGATAAAATTTGGGGTAAGGGGCAGGGCAATAGCAAACAAACTGCCCAGCAGTCAGCGGCTCAGTCGGCACTCAAAAAGTACAAACCCTGACAAAGTAGCTTGAGGCATATATCATTGTGCTTAAAATAGGGCTCGCTAAAGTTCTTTTCAATTACTTTAATAGAGGAGGGTAAGCTATACCCGCAGAAGTAAATCGATACCTTGGTTATATTTGTGAATACTAACCTTATTTGGATGCATTTCGAGTACGAGTTTTGTCTCTAGAAATTGGCTGATTCCTGGTAGTAAACCTTTGAGATAACTAGTATTACTACTAACTATCACAAAGTTGCCGGTATAGCGGAGGTAGTACTTTATTCTCAACACATGTTTTATGAACTGGGCGAACTAATTCATGGTATTGGAGGGCATATCTTACTAGTAAATCACTTTAGCAGTGCTGAATAATCTTAACATTAGATACCCAGCTGTTAATAACATTACTCTTGATACCCCGGTGTAGTTTTTTAGTGTCCTAACTCCCGCTAATTTAGCGGGAGTTTTTAATCGGAGGCAGGCATTTATAAGGTATAATTAAGGTTATGAAAATAGCAATACTAGGATTTGGACTTGAGGGCGAGTCGGCATATAGATATTGGAACTCGCCAGAGAATGAATTAACAATTCACGACAATGATAGTAATAAGCAAATACCCAGTGGAGTAGCCTCTGTACTTGGCAAGGATGCTTTTAATGATCTTGATAGCTTTGGCTATGAATTATTAGTCTGCAGCCCTGGCTTAAGGCTTGATACTAGCCATCTTGGTACACCCCTTACTACTCCTACCAATGAGTTTATGAGCCAATGCCTAGCACCCGTTATTGGAGTAACTGGCACCAAGGGCAAGGGGACGACAGCCACGCTAATATCAAAAATCCTCAGCTCTGTAGGACTTAGCGTACATTTGCTTGGCAATATTGGCAAACCGGCCCTGGATGTGCTCAGTGATATTACTGCCACCGATATTGTGGTCTATGAACTCTCCAGCTTTCAGCTCTATGACATTGAGGTCAGTCCACATATCGCAGTTTGCCTAATGGTCACTGAAGATCACCTAGATTGGCATAAGAGCTTAGACGAGTATAGAAGCTCAAAAGGTAATATATTCAAATTCCAAAAGACTACTGATATAGCAGTATCTTATGCTGATAACGATACCTCCGTGGAGCTAGCCAAGCTATCGATGGCAACTACAAAATATTCTTATGGCACCTCTGGCGATGTAAGCATAATGGGTGATAGTATCACCGTCTTTGGTGAGCCAGTAGTCAAGATATCCGAGATAGCTTTGCTGGGGGCTCATAATATCCAAAACGTCAGTGCCGCTATCTTGGCCTGCTGGCCCTACACTCAGGATTTAGTGGCCATTAAAAAAGTCTTAACTTCATTTAGGGGCTTGCCTTATCATATTGAGCTTGTTAACCAAAAGAATGGCATCAAGTACTACAACGATTCCTTCTCCACCAATCCAACATCAGCCATTGCTGCTATTAATTGCTTTAAGATGCCCCAAGTTTTATATTTTGGAGGTTATGATAAGAAAGCTGATTTCGCCGAGCTAGCCAATGAAGTCAAAAAGCACAATATTCGTAAAGTTATAACATATGGTCAAACAGGCCAGCATATTCAGGACATATTTAAGAGTTCTGGTGTTGAGCACGTGGAGTATATCGCGGGAGATAACTTTGTAGATATTCTTAAGCCTGGGTTAGAATTAGCCCAGCCCGGAGATGTGGTTGTATTTAGCCCAGCCTGTGCTAGCTGGGATATGTTTTTAGACTATAAGGATAGGGGTGAGCAGTTCAATAAAATTGTTTTAGCATAAATATTAGGAGTTGCTTATGCTTGGCAAAGCCAAGTACAATATAGAGTATGAAATCAGGGGTAGTTACACTTCGCAGTATTGAGCTTGCTGGCTTTAAGTCTTTTGCTAAACGCACTAAGATAGAATTTGGTGATGGTTTGGTAGCTATTGTAGGGCCTAATGGCTCTGGCAAGAGCAATATCGCTGATGCAATAAGGTGGGTTTTTGGTGAGCAAAAAAATAAGACTTTGCGAACAGAGAAGTCTGAAGACATAATTTATAATGGTGGAGATGGCAAAGCCAGAGCTAGTATGGCCGAAGTAGTCATTACCCTAGACAATAGCTCTGGGGTTATACCATTGGATTTATTTGAGATTGAAATCACTCGGCGCTTGTATCGAAGCGGTGAGAGCAATTACTTACTCAACGGCAAGAAAGTTAGTCTTGGCTCCATCCAAGAGCTCTTGGCTAGTAGTGGCTTTGGAGTTGGTAGCTATACAATTATCGGCCAAGGAATGATTGATAGGCTAATTCTAGCTACTGGCCTAGAACGAAAGCAGTTATTCGAAGAAGCCAGTGGCATCAAACATTTTGAGATGAAACTTCAGCAAACTACCAAGCGTATTGATACCACTAGGCAGAACTTAACCCATATTGGTAATTTAATATCTGAGCTTAAGCCACAGCAGCAAGCCCTAGACCGCCAAGCCGATCTCTTAAGCCAGCGTACTCACTATATCGATGATATCCAAAGCTACAGATTAGCCTATATTAATCAAAGCCAATCTAGTGAGCATAAGCTCAAACAAGAATGCCAAGCCAAGCTAGATGAGCATCAGATGAGTTTAGGCCAGCTTAAAGCTGATTTAACGGACCTTGAGGACAAATACCAAGCATCCAGCCAGCCAATTACCCAAGATTCGGCCGGCTCAGTTACTAAATTGCTTGATAAAACAGAGGCCAGCAGAGAAGGCTTATCCCAACAGATTTCCACAGTTACCCTAGAGTTACTCAACATCAAAAGCCAGCTTGCTAGTAGTAACCCATTGATAGAAAAAATAGTCGAGGAAATACAATTTCTTAAGGGTAGTATTATAAAACACGATAAAACACACCAATCACTTCAGCAGCATCTATCCGTATTTGAGTCCATGCTCGATAATCTAGATGACAAGATAAAACACCAGACAGCAATATTAAATTCAACCAGAAAGCAGCTTGGCAAATCCCAGAAAACTCAGTACCTTAGCCATAGCCTTGGGCTAATAGATATCTTGCAAGATCGTATGGAGCAAGGTAAATCCTATACAGAACTGTCGGTGGTTTTTTATAAATTGCGTCGTATGATTAAGCATTCTATTAAAGACAATTCGGCTGAGCTGGCCTTAAAGGTTGGGCGAGTACAGAACGCCATATTATCTCTGCTAGATGAGCGGGAAAAAATAACGGAGGCTCAGACTAATGAGGTAATTAAGCTCAGAGCCAGTGAAATGGACTCTTCGAGTATTAGTGCTAAAATATCTGAGCTCCAAAAACAGCTCTCTAATCTCCAGCAGCCAGACACCACTACAAAACTTAAAAAAGTGCAAAAATCCCTTCAACTCCAACTTACTAAGCTAGTAGATCAAAAAACATCTATCACTGTCAAGGTAGCTGATCAACGCCAAGCACTAGTAACAATGGCAGGACGCAATGATAGTGTTATTGCTAGCAACTATTATGCCAAGCACGAAAAACTCACCAATCAAAAGGTTCAGCTGAATCAGAACATTCAGCAATATAGCGGAGATTTAGGTTCAATTAATATTCGGCTTAAAGAGCTTGAGAAGCTTCATGAATTATGGTTTAAGGGCAATACCACAGGGATTAAGAGCCTCTCAAAGGTGGTAGATATGTCTATGATTGACAGGCTCGAAGCCGAGATTGAACTACTGCAGGAAATTAACCCAGATGTTGCAAATGGCGCAAAGCTCACTAGCGAGCGCATGCTACTACTAGAGTCCCAGCGCAATGATCTAGCTAAAGCTGTTGATGACCTTAGTAGGGTCCTAAAAGATACGAGCAAAGAGATGCAAAATGAATTTAGTCGGGGCTTTAATAAGGTCAATAAATACTTTGGACAGAATTTTACTAATCTTTTTGGTGGCGGCAAGGCCGAGCTACTGCTCAAACAAACCAACGATGACTATGGCGTAGAAATATTAGTCCAGCTACCCAAGCAAAAACCCCAGAATCTATCATCATTATCTGGTGGTGAGAAAGCTTTGGCATCAGTAGCACTGCTAGCCGGAATACTTATGGCAAGCCCATCGCCGTTTGTAGTACTCGATGAAGTCGATGCAGCGCTAGACGCTGCCAATACCAAGAAATTCGCCAAGCTTTTAGCAGAGATTACTAAGCACTCTCAAGTACTGGTTGTGACCCACAATCATGATACTATGGTAGCAGCAAGTGAGCTCTTAGGAGTTACCACGACTCATAATAAAGATTCCCATATAGTACGAGTTTGGCTAGATTCATTACCGGTTGGCTCAATAACTAAATAAATATTGACAAAAAAGGTGTTTTACAGGTACAATAGGGCGTATTCGTTTTTAGGACTAAGTTAGGACTAAGCAAGATTAAAAGTTAAAATTAAGGAAATAATGGTAGTAATTAGATTGGCTCGTGGTGGAAGAACAAAACAAGCAGTATATAGAATAGTAGCAGCCGACAAACAGCGCACTGCCACTGGTAAGTTTTTGGCTGTTCTAGGATCCTATAATCCTCACACCAAAGAAGTTAAAATCGATAAGGAACTAACCGAAAAGTACTTATCTAATGGAGCTCAACCATCTGATAGAGCACTACGTATTCTACAGAGCCAAAAAATTAGCACTCCCAACTGGGCCAAGACCCATGACCGTTTCAAGAAATCCAAGCAAGTAGCCGAAGAAGCTCCTGTTTCTGAAGTAAAGCCAGAGGCAACCCCAGAGGCTAACACAAAAGTAGTAGCCAAGTCAGCCGATAAGCCAGATGATAAGCAGCAGTCGATAGATGGGCCAGAGACAGCCAAAACAGAAGCTAAGATAGCCGATGACCAAAAAGAAGCTACCGAGAAGGTAGCCGAAGCAGTCCAAAAAACTACCGACAAATCCTAATAAATTAATTAGGTTCTGGAATATTACAGCTTTTTTGTTTACAATAAGGTTGCACTATAATACTAAGGAGAACCAAACATGGCCGAAAGAGATCAAGAATTCCTAGAATACATAGTAGGGGCAATTGTAGATAAGCCAGAAACCATCAAAATAAACCGAACCATAGATGACAGGGGGGTGCTATTAGAATTGTCAGTAGACCCAGAGGATATGGGCAAGATAATCGGCAAAGCAGGGGCTACCGCCAAATCAATTAGGACATTATTAAGAGTCCTTGGTGCCAAATATGATGCTAGGTATAATCTTAAAATTACTGAGCCAGATGGGCAGGAAAGGCCTGACCGTAGTCCTCAAGCTAGCCCAGCAGACCCGGCTCAGAGCTCACCATCAAATTCTACCCAACAGCCACCAGCTACCGATGAATTTAACACAGACGATATTAAGTCTAAGGCTCGTGAGGGTCTAGCAGACCTTGACGTAGAAATATAGTCTTAACACTCAAGCTTGAATAGTCCATACTTAATATATCAGTATGAAGATTACAATAATTACCCTATTTCCAGAAATGTTTAGCCCCATACTCGGGGCTAGTATGATGTGGAAAGCCCAAAAAGAAAAGCTCGTCAAATTCGAGATAATTGACCTTCGCAAGTTTGGTCAGGGTCCTCGCAAGCGGGTCGATGATACCCCCTATGGCGGTGGAGTAGGAATGGTATTAAAGGCCGAGCCAATATTTTTGGCGGTACAGACAGCCAAGAAAAAGCTCCCTAAGGCTAAGGTTGTATTAATGACTCCACGAGGCGAGAAGCTGAGCCAAACGACCGCCAAAAAGCTAAGCTCTCTGGCAGAGGTCATCATACTCTGCGGGCATTATGAGGGTTTTGATGAACGTATTATGAGCCTAGTAGATATTGAACTATCCGTGGGGGACTATATTCTTACTGGTGGCGAGCTACCCGCCATGACTATGGTAGATGCAGTGGTACGGCTCATTCCTGGTGTGCTAGGAGATAAGCAGAGCTCCCACGACGAATCATTTAGCCAGGGTTTGTTAGAATACCCGCAATACACTAGACCCGATGAATACCGGGGCATGAAGGTGCCAGATGTCCTATTGGGTGGCAATCATGCCAAGATACTTGTTTGGCGCAAGTCCGAGGCAGTTAAAAAAACTAAGCAGAACCGGCCCGATTTATTAAACTTTTAAAACTATGGCAATCCAATCCCCTAAGTACCAAGCCTTAAAGCACAGCGGCAAGCTAGAGCATTGCTAGCCATGGGTCGTTGCTAGACTTTCGTCAAGTGACAACCCTTGGCTGAGCATGTGGGTCTAGCACGATTTAACAGGTTAAAATGAGACACTATAGGCCATATTGTGGAAGTGTCTCGTTTTTATAGGATTACTTCACGACCATCGGGCGTTTTGAAGGTTCTGTTAGCCTTTTTTGTGGGTGCAGGGCTACTTGCTTGCTTAGGCTTTAAGTTTCCGCTCTTGATGACTAACTCCTGCAACGCTTCCTCGCCTTCATAAGCCTTTACATGCCCATTCAAGTATCCGAGCCGATATAAAATGCCGTTACTCATAAGGCGCCAGTTGGTGTCCCTGAGGGCGCTATCAATTAGCTTTTTCATATTACCATTATATACTAAAAAACCCACCCGCTTTGCAACCAGGGTGGTGTAAACGAGTGGGACGTGGCCCCGACGGCAGTTCCACGCTTGTGGATCTTTTGCTACCGCCGGGGCGAGAGGGACTTCTTCCTTAACTGCAACGCTAGAACCAAGGGTTCAAAGAGGCTCAAGGCCTTTAAGTACCCTGTGGGTCATCAAGGGTCTAGCTGAACATTCGGGACGACGCCAGGCCGAGGTAATTGCGACTGAGATCGACCCAGTCGCAATCGACGACGAGACCGCCCAGGTCGAACCAGCCGAGGCTAATGTTGTAGCCATTGGAGTCCATGTCCGAGCTGCGGGCGTAGATCGCCTCGAAGAGGCGCTCCCTGGTTTCCAGGAAGGTCAACAGGATGGTCTGAGCCAGCACCGAAGCGCTGGGCACCTGCTCATCCTGTCCGAGCAGCGTCTGCTGCTCGGACCAGGTCTTTCTGGTGGAATCCGGCACCGGGCTCTTGCGAACCAGATACCAGCCGGCCTTGATCCTGGAGCGAGAAGTTTGCTCGCTCGCATGGCCATACCACGGGTCAGACTTGCCGTAGAACAATTGGCCTTGCTTCTGCCAGACTTCCAGCAGCGAGAGCGAAGCACACGCCACGAGGACGTGGGTTTCACTGCAGGCTTGCAGAACGGCTGGGCCAAACGGGACGGTCGCCAACACCTTCTTCTGCTTGGTCATGAACTTCACGCCGAGGTGGCGCTCCGTCACGTCCAGACCGAGGAAGTTGCTGCCCATGATGGTAGCGGCTTCCGATGGTGAACAGGATGAGGTTGAGTCATCTCGCTTGCGAGTTGTCCAGACCATGGCCTCGGAGACGTCTTTGTGGTCGATGGCGTTTTGGGCGTCATCTCCACTCAGGCCGGCTCGTTCGAGCGCGAGCAGGAGCTCGTGCTCTTGGTGGATACTCAAGGTTCGGCTCACAATGTCAGTCGACATCGCACACCTCCACTTTCTGTAAATACCCAGACCCAGGGTTTGGGGCTTTCTCGGATGAGATGAGCTTTCTAGGAGTAAAAAATTACTCTCAAAAAGCTCATCTCAAAGGAAGGTATTCAGATAAAAGGTACATGGATATTGTGTCATAAGTGGTATAGAAAGTCAATGATTTTTTGTGAGTTACTATCTGGGGACCCGGTTACAGAGACAGTTGTTCAATTACTCTAGGAAGGACGATCTCAAGGAATTCAGGTAACTATCTTCAGGAGGTAAATTTCTAACAAAAAACAGGTCATAGAACCCGGTCTTTATAGATTGTTGGATTGCCCTATATACAGACGGTTGTGAACGTTTCATAGAATATACTAAATGTATAAATTAAAGGAGCTTAACGATTCTCTATGTTCACTCAGGGTATTTTCCTAACTTTTTTCCTGGCCAACGGCCATCAGCGAACGAAGTGGGTTGAATGGCTGGGACGGAAGGGGAGCTGCTTCGCTTTCTCCACTCATTCATGCTCGAAGCTAGCTTCTGTGCGTGAATTCGCTCCACCGAACCTTCCGTTTCGCTTGACGGTTCAACACACATTTCTAGCCATGGGTCGCTGCTCGACTTTCGTCAAGCAACAACCCATGGCTGGGACGGAAGGGGTCGAACCTTCGATCTCCTGCTCCAGAGGCAGGCGCCTTACCGCTTGGCTACGTCCCATCGTAATAAATAAAAAGCTTCTTACGCTTCTTCGGATTTTTTTGTCGCCGTCGCCAGAGAAATCTCAAAAGACTTGTATATTTTAGCAAAAAAAAGCAATATTTTCTAGATACCCACATGGCATATAGGCTAGAGAATAACAACCAGTGGTCAGAGCTAATTATTTGCTATAATTATTAAATGAAAATTGGTATCCTTGTGCAGTGATATACCATAAAGCTACCCCACTATTAGTGTTTAATATTGAAGATGATAAAATGCCCACCGCAGAAGCAAACTTCAAAATATACCCTGAGCAGTTATTTAAAAATAATATTAGTACACTAGTATTAGGCTGTACCTAAAGAAGTTATTATCTAAGCACTAGCTAAAATAAGCATAAGTAAGCTATAATATCAGTAGTACCTTACAACCGAGCTACAAGGGGAGGACCATGGACGTATTAAGTAAGACGGCCAAGGGCCGCCTAATTCTATCGGATAAAATACCTCGTTCCTCAGATGAGAAGATCAATAAAAAAGCTTCAATACCTTTCATTTTATTGCATATATTGCCATTTCTGGCAATCTTTGTCGGTGTTACATGGAAGGCAGTTGCGCTGGCCTTGGTGCTCTATTGGGGCAGATCGTTTTTTATTACTGCTGGGTATCACAGGTATTTTGCTCACCGAGCCTATAGTCTCAATAGATTCTGGCAATTCGTTATGGCAGTTGGCGGCACCACAGCAGTCCAAAAAGGCCCATTGTGGTGGGCGGCACATCATCGTGATCATCATCGCTATAGTGATACCGAATTAGATATCCACTCACCCCTAAAAGGTTTTTGGTGGAGTCACCTAGGCTGGATTATTTGCGATAAGTATAACGATACTAAGTTTGATAGAATCCGAGATTACGCTAAATACCCAGAGTTGAGATTTGTAAATAAATATCAATGGGTTAGCCCCTGGGCTCTTGGCATAGCTTGCTTTCTATATGCAGGCTTGCCTGGTTTGCTAATCGGGTTCTTTGGATCTACTGTACTGCTTTGGCATTCTACTTATATGGTTAATTCATTGACCCATGTTTGGGGGAGACGCCGTTATGATACCAATGATACGAGCCGTAATAATGTAGTAATAGCCTTAATAACTATGGGGGAGGGGTGGCACAATAACCACCACCATTTTCCAGGATCGGCTCGCCAGGGTTTTTATTGGTGGGAAATAGATGTGACATACTATGTTCTATTACTCGCCCAAAAGCTCCATATCGTTCATAATCTACATACAGTGCCTAGGGCCAAAAGAGAGTCCTGGAGGGCTAAAGTAGATTATTAAAAAAAGCCTCGGAAAATTTCCGGGGCTTTCTATTGCTTGCCACTAGACCCACAAGGTAATACAAGCACTCTATCCTTTTTGCATATTATACAATATTTCAGGGCGTCTCCCTGGAATAATAACTCAAGATGACTTCGGACAAGAACTTACGAACAGATAACATTTCATATGACACGAATCATCAGATGTAAAGGTGAGACCTTATATTCCCTTATATTCCCTTCTCTTCCTTACATTCCTTCTCTCTTATATTCCTTATAGTTTCTATTATGAAAAATAACGCTTATGGTGTAAACTTATAATCAAGAGATGGGTAGAACTTAAAACGAGGAGTATATAATATGGTTAATGACATAGTACATAGAGTTTCCAGGTTAAGCGTATTAATCTTGTATGTGGCTGTAATCTTTGCCCCTGTTCTGATGCCAGCTACAGCGAATGCATCAACCGGCATTGGCTACTCAGGGTCAAATGTTACTGGCCTTGTTGAAGCTACCATACCACTGCCCGGGCTGACTGTTAGTAGTGATGACCCTACTATGCCTCTTACTTTGTCTATCAATGATGGCTTCTTGTCTATGACCACAACTACCGGCCTGACTTTTAGCACCGGCACCAACGCCTCCACCCTATCGTTTACTGGTTCGGTGAGCAACATTAATGCGGCCCTAGCTACACTACGGTATCGCAGTATAGTTACTGGCACCAAGACTCTGAGTGCTATCTCGTCATCAGTCGGAGAGGTATACTTTCCGGGCAACGGTCATATCTATGAAGCCATATACCACGGAAGCTCTATATCATGGGCTGACGCCAAAACTGCAGCCGAAGCTAGGACTAAAAATGGTGCAACAGGTTACCTAGCCACCATAACCACTCAAGCAGAGAGCGACTATCTTGCGGCACACTTGAGTGCTAATTACTGGGGCTGGATTGGTGCGTCTGATGCGGGCACCGAAGGCGATTGGCAATGGGTCACAGGTCCCGAGGCCGGTACTTCTTTCTGGTCTGGACTTAGTGATGGTACACCAGTCGGTGGGCTGTTCTCTAACTGGGCCGGTGGCGAACAACCCGATGACTGGGGAGGCGAAGACTGCGCTACGTATTATTCAGGTGGTGGCTGGAATGATTTGTCTTGTGGCCCGAATCTTAGCTACTACGTAGTTGAATACGGCGCACCCGATGATATGCCTACCGCGCCTCCAACTGCCAGCTTTACTGTTACAGTCAATAAACCTACAGTACAAACTGTGTCTATAGACAGCTGTCTTGACCTAATTGAAATCTACGAGAATGACATAGACAACAGATATGATAATCTAACCTTGACGACTGACATTGACTGTGCTGAAGAGGAGCTTTCCCCGCTGTTTAGCCAAGACGATCCTGACTTCGGCGTTTTAGGTTTTAGGGGCACTTTTAACGGCCAAGGTTATACTATAAGCAATATTAGCCTAGATGGGGGCGATGGCAATAACATTGGACTTTTTGCGGCAGCCAATGAAGCAACCTTTCAGAGCCTGACTATTAACGGTGCAGTAAGTGGTAATTGGTGTGTGGGTGGCCTAGTTGGTAGGGCGACCAATACATCATTTAGCAATATACTTTCTGAAGTTGATGTAACGGCGAGCTACTCCACCGGTGGCATTGTCGGTTGTTGGGTTGCCAGTAGCGGGGCCAGTAGCCTGACCAATAGTACTGGACTCGGAGAAGTTAATACCAATGAACACTACACTGGTGGACTGATAGGCTACCTAACAACCAATAACGCAGCCACAGCCACAATCAACAATAATTACTTTAACGGCACAATTAACGCATCGGGCTGGGGGGTTGGTGGCATTATAGGATACGCCGAATTAGAGAATACTAGCACCTTAACAGTAACAGGCAACACCACAAACGGCGTACAATCGCCAGACTCAGACGCAGTCGGTGGCATAATTGGCTATATCGACGTATACGATACTGCATCGGCAAGTGTAGGATCTAACATCGTTACTGGCGACGTCGCGGGTAGTTATTACACCGGTGGCATAATTGGCTATATCTATGTATCCGGTACTGCATCGGCAAATATAGAATCTAACGACGTTACTGGCGACGTCGCAGGTGGTTATTACACCGGTGGCATAATTGGCGCGATTGACGTATACGATACTGCATCGGCAAGTATAGAATCTAACATCGTTACTGGCGACGTTACGGGAGGTGGTTATTACACCGGTGGCTTCATAGGCTACGCCTATAACGGTTCAGACGGTGGCGACGAAGCACTCTCGGTCAGAAATTCCCATATGACCACTAATGTCAGCTCAGGTAGTAGTAGTATAGGTGGTATTGTTGGCTATGCCGAGAATATCTATGTCTACCGCTCATCTAGTACCGGCAATATATTCACCGACGGTGACGTGGTAGGCGGAATTATAGGTACGGCTGGTGAAGAAAGTGGTAGCACCATTGTAGAATCATACAGTGCTGGTAACATTGAGGCCGAAGGCGATCTTGCCGGTGGCCTGACTGGCCGAAACGGCGATACGACCATACTTCGTAGCTACTCAACAGCCAATGTCACTGGTTATAATCGTGTCGGTGGTTTAGTGGGGGCTAGTGGGGGCGACATCATAGATTCTTATGCCCGTGGTGATGTCACTGGCAACTCCCAGGTGGGGGGCATTGCCGGGCGCTGTGGTGGTGACATTATAAATTCTTATGCAACAGGACTAGTGACCGGGAACAGCAACAAGGGTGGTGTGCTGGGGCGCCATGGTGATGATAGCAGCTGTACTATTGAAGATAGTTTTTGGGACACCGA
>JBCLLP010000004.1:0-40954 GCA_039738615.1 Candidatus Saccharimonadia bacterium | reverse complement strand
AATTGAAAAACAACCGTCGATACTGAGCTACTCGAAAGAAAGCAGCCAAGATAAATTAACCAATCTCACCTCCCTTGGATTTACCGATCCAGTTAAGCTAATTGAAAAACTACCGTCGATACTGAGCTGCTCGAAAGAAAGCATCCAGAGGCGAGTTCGATTGTTTAGTAGATTGGTGCAAATTTTTGATTCACCAATTGATCCAGTAGCAATGATGACAATAGAAGGCGCGCTTTTTACTACTAAACTAGACAAGCTATTAGTGCTCACTAGAATTGCAAGAAATAGTCTGCACAGCTCTAATGAAATTGACCGCAAACTCATTCATGATATAGTCTTTGCAAATATAGAAGATGTGATGCTTGTGCTAGGTGAAATCGGAGAGGAGCAACATAGCCCAGAGCCGAGCTTTACTATCCAAAAATTGCTAAGCAGGGTTAAGCAAATTAAGGCTCAAGGGATGCCAAAAGAAATAAAACAGCAACAAATTCATGACGGGGAATACACAGACCCTAAAATAAAACAGCGGTATTTTAAGGGCTACTCGCCTAGAAAGGAAAACTCATGAGCAAATACCAGCCAACAATTGGAATAGAAATTCACACCCAGCTGGCTACTAAGAGCAAGATGTTTTGCGGGTGTAATAACGATAGTCGCCAAGCCCAGCCTAATACCAATATTTGTCCCGTCTGCGTGGCCTTACCCGGTAGCTTGCCAGTGGTAAATAAGGGCGCAGTAGAGATGGCCATTAAGCTAGCCAGGGGGTTTAACGCGCAGGTTGCTACCAATACCAGTTTTGATAGAAAGAATTATTTTTATCCTGACTCGCCTAAGGGCTATCAGATAACTCAAATGGATCAGCCAATCATACAATCTGGTTATGTCGAGATACTCATCGCTGGAGAGTTTAAAAAAATTGGTATTCACCATGCTCACCTAGAGGAGGACGCTGGCAAGCTTACTCATCCAGATGGCGCGGATTATAGCTTAGTAGATTTCAATAGAGCCGGCACCCCCCTAGTAGAAATAGTTTCTGATCCAGATATTAAAAGTACTGAGGAAGCCAAACGCTATTTGCAGGAAGTTTATAATATTGTGACTAGCCTAGGAATTTGTAATGGCGATATGGAGCATGGTAATTTCAAATTTGACCTCAATATATCAGTTAGCCCCACCGATGAATTAGGCACTAGAACAGAGTTAAAGAACCTCAACTCATTTCGTAACGCCGAGCGAGCCCTGAACTATGAAATCCAACGCCAGATTAATTTATTAGATTCTGGCCAATCTATCTTGCAAGAAACGCGCGGGTGGAATGACTCTAAAGCCAAAACATTTTCCCAGCGTAGTAAAGAAGAAGCTAATGATTATCGTTACTTTCCAGAGCCAGATATCCCACCAATTATATTAAGTAATGATTTTATAGCTAGCATTCAGGGGCAAGTCGAGACCCTGCCTATACAAGCACGCAAAAAACTCCATCAGCTCAAGCTTAATTCTGAGGAGCAAGACATACTTCTAGCTCAGCCTCAAACCGTAAAAATATTCTCTCAAGCCCAAGCTAAGCTGAGTAACCCAAACTTGGCCAAAAAGGCTGTTAATTGGCTGGTAGGAGACTATCAGGCACTAATAGGTAGCAATAAAAAATCCACTAAACTTACAGGGCCCCATTTAGCTGAGCTTATTGAGCTGGTAGAATCCCAGCAGATTAGCTCTAAAATTGCTAAGGAAATATTTCCTCAGGTAGTATCTGGCAGTAGTCCAATTGAGCTAGTCTCAAGCCAAGGCCTCAAGCAACTATCTAATGATAGCGAGCTAGTAACAATCATTGGTGCCATTATTAGCGCTAACCCCAAGCCAGTTGCTGACTATCAGTCTGGCAATGAACGAGTCCTGGCATTTTTCGTGGGGCAGGTAATGAAGCAAACAAAAGGTCAAGCTAACCCTATCAAAGTTAACGAGCTTGTGGTTAAATTATTAAAGGGATAAAATATGCAAAATCTTCAAACAGACATAATTAGTAGCGTAGATAGTATATCTATCTCGATCGGGGAAATAATACCAAAGATACCAACAGCTATAATTGTACTGCTGGCTGGATATATATTTATTAGGTTGACGGCTAGATTTACAAAAGCAGCACTAGGGTGGATGCACTGGCCTATTGGACTCCAAGAAATAATGAGAACACTAATTCGAATTATTTTATGGGTTCTTTTAATGATTACTATCCTACAAATCCTAGGCCTTAGTAGTGTGGCGCTGGCCCTAACTGGTTCGCTGGCAATTCTACTGCTAGGGTTCTCTTCTGGGATATCAAGTACTGTGAGTGATCTTTTGGCTGGGCTACAATTAGCTAATGACAAGGATTTTAAGGTTGGCTATAAGGTTAAGGCAGGAGATCAGAAAACGGTTGGGATTATCAGAGAAATGGACATCAAAAAAACCAGAATAGAGGATGATGACGGACATTTGCATGTGATACCCAATAGCGATATTGAAAAAAACGAGTGGGTGATACTCTATAGGCATGTTCACTCCAAGATGCCCAGCCCCACTAGTGGTATAATGGGAAAAGTAGCTTCATTAAGAAGGAAAGAAGGTAAATGATGGATACATTATTGGTAGTGCTAATAACTCTAGTATCGGTAGCTTTGATATTTTTAAGTACATTTACGGTGATATTTTTAGCAGGCTTAATTAAGACCATGAAACAAGTTCGCATAGCCTCCCAAAAGGTCCAAGATAGTGCTGATTTGGCAGCTGATTTGGTAGATAATGTTAGAAGTGCCGTGGTTAATCCTGGCATAGTAGCCCTGATGATAGAAAAATATTTCAAAAAACACGGTTCTAAAAGGAAAGGAGACAAATAATGAGTTATAAAAAAAGCAGGTTTATGGCCGGCGTGGCATTTGGTGCAACAGTAGCCGGGGGCATAGCATTACTATTTGCCCCTAAGGCTGGCGAAGAGCTTAGAGGCGACATAGCCATGAAGGCTGACGAGATAAGTAAGGCCCTAGACAAGAAGATTGTAATGGCCAAAAACCAAGCAACTAGCTTATCGGGTGACGCCAGGGCTAGTAAGCTTGAGCTTATAGCGAAGGCGGAATTACTTAAAAATAACTTAGCAGACCGAGGCCAAGAATTTAGCAAGTCAAAAAAGAAGATTACTAAAATCGCCGCTAGGGAAGCCGATAAGATGATTCAAGAAGGCAAGGCGCTGATCGGGCTACTAGATGTTCATAGCATATCGGCGATGACTGATGTTAAGAAATTTACTACAAAAGCTAGCCGAGCAACAGACAAAGTTATTCAGGCTGCCACTAAGGAAGTCCAGAAGGATATTGCTAAGTTCAGCCCCACAGCCGCTAAGCCTAAAAAATGACACCACTCAAAGACCCAAGCCATGACATAGAAGCTAGTAAAGTGGTTGCCCTTGAAGCTGCCTTTGAGATATTAAAAGACAAAAGGAAGCTTTTCTGGATAAATTTTAGCGCGGGTTTTATTAGGGGGTTTGCTGGGGTGTTAGGAGTAGCAATTGCGGTAGTGATTATTGGCTATGCCGTATCTAGCCTAGGAGGCCTGCCTGTCATAGGAGACGTCATTAATCGTATAGGGCAGGGAGTCCCAAAATCAGCTAAGTAACTGCTATAATGGCTATTAAAGGGGAGAGTAAAATAATAGCCAAAATCATCAACAGTTCAACTAATAATGTGCCAGGTTATGCTCGCCAAGATGCTGGGTTTGTAGATTTTGTACATTTACATAATCACACGCATTACAGCTTGCTAGATGGTCTTCAAAAAGTACCCCAGCTCATCGACAGGGTAGAGGCAATCGGACAATCGTCGGTGGCTATTACTGACCATGGTACATTAAGTGGAGCAATAGAGTTTTATAAGGCTTGCAAAGAGCGAGGCATTAAGCCCATTATAGGTATTGAGGCCTATGTATCACACAGAAAGCACACCGACAAAAGCTCAGCTGAGGACCGCAAGCCATACCACCTCACATTATTAGCTAAAAACCTTCAGGGCTATAAGAATCTTATGAAGCTAAGCACCATTGCTTGCCTGGAAGGATTTTATTACAAGCCTCGTATTGATCACGAATTACTTGAAAAGTACTCCGATGGATTGATTGTGTTATCAGGTTGCCTTGGTGGAGAGCTGGGTACGTATATAAGCAACGACCAAATGGATCAGGCCCTAGATACAGCCAAGTGGTATAAGGCAGTATTTGGTAAGCAGAATTATTATCTTGAGATGCAACCACATATCGATTGGGAACCTCAACGCAAACTAAATAAAGGACTAAAAAAAATATCCCAGAAGCTTGGAATAGGCATGGTAGCCACGGGAGACTGCCATTATTCTACCGAAGCCGATCACTATCCTCATGATATATTGTTATGCGTACAGACTGGGTCAAATATTGAAGACCCCAAAAGAATGAGATTAGATATGGATTTATCTGTTCAGCCAGGTAGGTATTTTATGGATAGGTTCAAGGATACTCCTGAAGCTATTACCAACACTGTCAAAATTGCCCAAATGTGCAATCTGGAAATTAAGCTAGGCAAAATACTTATCCCTACTTTTCCTAGTATCCCCAAAGGTGAAACCGAAAAAAGCTATTTACGCCAATTGGTCTACCGGGGAGCTGGTAATCGGTATACGGATATACCCAAGGAAGATCTCGATAAAATAGCTCAGTCTAAAATTACTGCCAAGCTTGATAAGAAGGTGCTAGATAGAATTGAGACGGAGCTTAAAGTTATTGCTCAGATGGGCTATGAAGGCTATATGCTAATTGTTGCCGACCTTATTAATTGGAGTAAAAACCAAGGCATAGTCTGTGGCCCAGGGCGGGGTAGTGCAGCAGGTAGTATTATTGCCTATTGTACTAATATCACTGAGCTTGATCCACTTAAGTATGGCCTACTCTTTGAGCGGTTTTTAAACCCAGATAGAATCAGTATGCCAGATATTGATATGGATTATGCCGACGATAGACGCGAAGAGGTTATAGCCTATGCCACCGAGAAGTATGGCCAGCAAAGAGTTGCCCAGATTATTACATTTGGTAGGATGGCAGCCAGAAACGCAGTTCGAGATACGGGGAGAGTTTTGGGGCTTGCTTACAGTGATGTAGATAGAATCGCCAAGAGCATCCCAGCCCCTATCCAGGGACGGCACATATCACTTCAGATATCCATTAAGGATAATCCTGAGTTAAGAGCCGAGTATAATAATAATCCAAAAGCCAAAGAGGTCATTGATGTTGCTATTAAACTCGAGGGTACCATCCGCAATGCTGGGACTCATGCCGCGGGAGTTGTCATATCCCCCAAGCCCTTGGTAGAGTACACGCCGCTAACTAGAGCTAGTAAGGGCGGTATTGCCACGCAATATTCTATGTACCCATTAGAAGATTTGGGGCTACTAAAATTTGATTTCTTAGGACTCTCTAACCTGACCGTTATTAAGAATGCCCTTCGCATTATTAAGAAGGTTTATAAGCAGGACGTTGACATCAATAACATACCCCTCAATGATAAAAAAACCTATGAGCTGTTGAGTCGGGGGAGTACTACCGGCGTATTCCAGCTAGAATCAGCAGGCATGAAAAGATACTTACGAAAATTAAAGCCAGATAAATTTGAAGATATTATAGCCATTGGGGCTCTCTATCGTCCCGGTCCAATGCAGTGGATTGAGGATTTTATAAATCGTAAGCATAACTCTAGGCTAGTGACCTATGGCCATCCTAAGATGGAGGCAGCGCTTCGCGAAACCTATGGGATTATCGTCTATCAAGAACAAGTGATGCAAATAGCCAAAGACCTTTGTGGATTTACTGGTGGCCAAGCCGACACATTGCGCAAGGGTATCGGCAAAAAAATACCAGAAGTCCTCGCCAAGATGAAAAAGGATTTTATAGATGGAGCTATTAGGGAATCTGGGGTTAATAGAGAATTTATTGAAGATTTATGGAAAGGGCTGGAGGATTTTGCGTCTTATAGCTTTAACAAATCTCACGCAGCCTGCTACGCCCTAATATCTGTTCAGACGGCCTATCTCAAGGCCCATTTCCCGTCAGCTTTTATGGCGGCATTACTTACCAGTGATCACGAGAATTTAGATAGAATCACTATCGAGGTGGCAGAGTGTCGGAAAATAGGTGTCGAAGTCCTTGCCCCCCATATTAATGAGTCCTTTGTTGAGTTTGCAGTTGTACCACTATCTGGGAATATTAGATTTGGCCTAGGAGCAGTTAAGAATGTCGGGCAAGGGGCAGTAGAGAAAATAATTCAGGCCCGCTCAGATGGCGGTGACTTTAGTTCCATAGAGAACTTTGCTCAGAGGGTTGAGGCCTCTGTGGTCAATAAAAAAGTATTGGAGAGTCTTATTAAGTGCGGCGCTTTTGACGGTCTGGGGGATAGAGATACTTTGCTATTTAATGTAGATAAGATTACAGCTTATGCTAGTAGAGTACAAAAGAACGCCCTATCTGGGCAGATAGATATCTTTGGTACTCTTAATATTCACGAAGAGGCGCCAGGCATTAGCCTTGACTCACCAAAAGTTAAGCTTGACCCACGCCAACACCTTGTTTGGGAAAAGGAATTATTAGGGCTCTATGTTAGCACCCACCCCCTGGACGACTTCCGGAATTATCTCCTAGCAAACACCCAGCCACTTAAGAAGTTTAGTAGAGACGATAATGGCAAGCAGATTACTATTGGCGGCATTATTACATCTATTCGCAAGATATACACCCGCAATAATGACCCAATGGCTTTTGTGCAGATTGAAACCCTTGGTGGTGATATTGAAGTTATTGCCTTCCCTAAAATATACCAGAGGTATGAGTCATTATGGGCCCTAGATAATGTCCTAGAAATAACTGGCAAAATTAACGCCAAAGATCGCGACGGTCGAGTGACCAACGAGCTTAAGCTAATGGCCGATATGGTCAAACCACTAGATGCCAAGCTAGCCCGTAAGTGGTTGCCCATCAAGCAGTCCAAGTCCTTAATTAAGCCCACATCACTTTGTATTAGGCTAAGATCTGTGGCTAACACCCAAGAGCTTGTCAAGATTAAAGGCCTCCTGGACGCTTGTCCGGGGGCTAGTATAGTTACTTTGGAGTTTAGCCAAACTAGCCAAAAGCTTAAGTTGCCCAATGGAGTTACCATCAACCCCAAGCTACTAGAAGGCCTAAAGTCTATAGCTGGCCCCAAGAATATCCTTGTTCTTAAAGCCGAATCACCTAAATTAGCCTAGCCTAGATGCCTAGCCAGTAGCTTATACTGGGCTTACGCAAAGCTCTTTTGGTTGACTACGTCAAAGTAACATAATAATAAATATATCTTTATTTTAGTATCCACTTTTGCTGTCAAAAGTGGAGTAAAACCACCCGACTGTGGCTTACATCTGGAAGCATTCATAGATATTTTACTTCCTTATTTATGAAGAACTCGCCCCGCTGAAGCGAGGCTTTAGACAGCTTCTTAAGTAAGGAGCGTAAAACATCTATTCATTTTCTGATGTTCGATGTCGGGGAGGATTTTCTAGAGCCAAGCTGCGACTGAAGCCCCCGACCATCTGAACAATCTTTAAAGATCAAATAGGTTCTTAACTTTAAGGTTATCTTTCAGCCAAGTCCAGCTCGGCTGGACCAATTCCTTAAAGAATTGTTCTGAAAAAACAGAAAGAAGAACATTATTTGATTACTTATGTATTGTTTAGCAGTCGGAAACCCTTTTGGTTACTTTTGGGGTATTTAAAAGTAACAAATGCCTTACTGGCATCAGTAATGAAATAATCATGAAATAATCATTGTTTATTTTAATATCCACTTTTGATGGCAAAAGTAATAGCTAATTGATAGCCGGCGGAAGGGCTACATTGAAGGAATGGAGAACTTGCGCATGTTCAGCATGGGCTTGTCAGATAAGCCTCCCTGTGCTAAAATTGTCTGGTTATGCAAGAAGCTTTAGCTGCCATAGAAAAAGGATCTATCAAGAAAAAAATCGCCGACATTAGAGTTGGCGATTCAGTTCGCGTACATCAAAGGATTAAAGAAGGCAAAAAAGAACGAGTTCAGATTTTTGAAGGCCTAGTTATAAGCTACAGGCGTACTGGTGGTGTAGGAGCAATAATTACTGTCCGTAAGGTTGCCTCTGGCGTTGGTGTAGAAAAGAGCTGGTTTGTAAATAGTCCTAATGTTATCAAAATCCAAATTGTTAAGCGCAGTAAGGTCCGCCGGGCAGTACTTACATATATGCGATCACGATCTGGAAAGTCAGCTCGTATGTCCGATAAAGAGTTTGACCGCAATAGCGCTAATCAGGCCGATGAGCGTACGGCCACCCAGATACTTGAAGCAGAGCAAAAAGGCATTGAGGCCAACACTAAAGCTACTAAAAACGAAGATGAGCTTAATAATGTAGCCAAAAGTACTGACGACATTGCCAAACAAGAAGACAAGCAGGCTGCTAGTGATGATGCCATCAATGACGAAGCCCCCAAGCAAAAGTCAGCAGATGAAGTAATTACCACCGATGGGCAAGATGAGTCCCAGCTACCTGCCGAAGAGTTTAGGCAAGGTGTAGATAAGGCCCAAAAGTAATATTGCGCTTTAGGCCTAGCTTATTAATAGTGACCCATGTGGGTCATTTTTTATGAGCAGGTGTATAATCTCTTATTAGAGAACAATATGATTTATGCATCAACCAAATTAGAGAATGCCCTGCGTGGTAACGGGCAGATGCTTGTGTGTGGTATTGATGAAGTGGGTAGGGGTAGCCTAGCTGGCCCACTTGTTGCCGCCTCTGTAATTTTACCAGCAGGCTGGCGTAAGCCATTGCGGGATTCAAAGCTCTTAAATAGTACAGCTCGCCAGATGTTAAGTGGGTATATTATGAAAAAAGCTCTAGCCAGTGGGCTGGGCTGGGTTAGCAATGCCGAGATTGATAACATAGGCTTGACCGAGTCAGTTAGGCTTGCCTACCTGAGGGCGCTAGAAGATATGAACTCAGAGTTTAGCCTACTAATAATTGATGGTAATTATGACTATCTTAGTGAGTACGGTATTGCCCAGACTCTCGCAGGCGCCGACCAGCAGGTCTCTTGTGTGGCAGCGGCGAGTATTATTGCCAAAGTCGCTCGCGATAATTATATGATTAAGCAAGCTAGTCAATATCCAGATTATAGCTTTACTACTAATGTTGGCTATGGTACCAAAACGCACATTAGCTCAATTCAGCAAAATGGCCTAACAAGCTTACACCGTCAGAGCTTTTGTAGGAATTATTTATGAAAAACACTACTCAAGTAGGCAATAAGGCTGAGGATTTGTCAGCCCAATACCTGACCGATAATGGCTACACAATAGTGGGTCGTAATATCAGAAACCGCTATAGCGAAATAGATATTATAGCCCATAATGATGATTATATATGCTTAGTGGAGGTCAAATATCGCAAAAACAGCTATTATGGTGGGGGGCTAGAGGCTATTACTGCCGATAAGAAAAGGCGCCTGCGGAACTCCTTTGAGTATTGGTTAGGGGAGAACGCCAAATATAACCTTTTGCAACCCAGAATAGATGTGATCGCAATTGACCCCCGAGGAGCTATTGAGCATATCAAAAACGCAGTATAATATTCTAGTGCTCTTGACAGAGGAGCACCAATGAGGCTAAAATAGTAGCTATAGTGCTCAAAAAAGAATGTCAGTAAGACGGTCGCAACAGTTGTAGCGGCTTTTTTTCTTCAAAGCATATAAATAGACAATTTAATAAACAATCAAATAGGAGACGATATGCAAAATCAATTTTTATCAGCAATAGAACAAGTATGTGAAGAAAAAGGAATATCCAAGGATATGGTGCTAGAGGCTATCTCAGCCTCCATTGTTGCGGCCTTTAAAAAGGACTTTGGCGACAAGGAGCAAGAGGTACGAGCCGAGCTTAACCCAAATACTGGAGAGGCTACTGTGTTTGTAACCAAAGAAGTAGTTGGGGATGTCCAAGACGCTATGACTCAAATAACCATTCTGAATGCTAAGAAAACTAATAAAACTGCCAAGCTTGGTGAGATGATTGAAATCAAAGAAGCCAACAAGGAGTTTGGACGTGTAGCTGCCCAGACTGCTAAGCAGGTAATAGTTCAGCGTATTAGGGAAGCCGAGAGGGACGTGGTATTTACTGAATTTAGCGATAAGGAAGGATTAATAATTAATGCTACCGTACAGCAGTTTGAGAACGGCAATGCCTATATTGATCTTGGTAAGGCAACTGGCGTAATGTTCCCTAACGATCAAATACCAAACGAAAAATACTATCCTGGTCAGCGTATTAAGGTTTTCGTGGTAAGAGTGGAGCAAACTAATAGGGGCCCTCAAATTGTAGTTAGCCGAACCCATCCAGATATGGTCAGTAGACTATTCGAGCTTGAAGTGCCAGAAATTGAAAATGGCACAGTAGAGATTGTTGGAGTCGCCCGAGAAGCAGGTGCTCGCACCAAAATCTCTGTTAAATCCAACGCCGCAGGCGTTGATGCAGTAGGAACTTTTGTAGGCGGCCGAGGCACTAGAGTGCAGGCTGTAATGGGAGAATTAGGTGAGGAAAAGATTGATATCATTGCATATAGTGATAACCCCTCAGAGTACATTGCCAATGCTCTCTCCCCAACCAAAGTTATTAGCGTCAAGCTAGATGAAGTAACTAAAAAAGCCGTAGTCAAAGTTCCCGAAGATCAGCTCAGCCTAGCAATTGGCAAGGCCGGACAAAATGTTCGTCTAGCAGCCAAGCTTACCGGATGGAATGTCGATATAGATGGATCGGATGATTCAGGAATAGAGCAAGCCGCCAAAGAAATAGAGGATGCCCCCAAGCAAAAGCCAAAACGCATAGGAGATATAGAAGATTCGTTAATCGCAGCAAGTGATGAACAGTCCGCAATCGAGACTACCACCGAAGCCCCACCAACCGACACCAAACCTAACCTAGCGGCACCCAGCCCAAAAGCTAAACCCAAACTCACCAAGCCAGCCAAGACAAGTAGCAAGGTAGCTGATGAAGAAATTAAAAAACAAATAAAAAAAGAGCTCAAGAGGATAGCAAAGACAACTAAAAACTAAAAAATCTGCTAATATGGAAGAGAAGGATACGTGCAATGCAGGAAGACTTTTTAGCCCATTTTGATAGGTTTACACTAAATGCCAAAAAAAGCTTGGAAAATGCCGGCTTGCTGGCTATTAGAATGGGGTCAATTTACGTAGGCACAGAGCACCTACTGCTTGGAATGTTAAAAGCCCCAAGCTCTATAGGGGCCCGGCTACTTGGAGAATTAGGAGTAAGGCTTGATAATGTGCCCATTACTGGCAACCATAGTATGAGTTCATCTACAGCGCCTGCTAGCCTTGAGCTATCGGAAACCGCCAAGCAAACTGCCGCATCAGCACTACGCTTAGCCCAGCAATATGGCCAGCCCTATGCTGGAACAGAGCACTTACTATATGCCATTCTAAGCCAGAAGAATTCACGAGCAATCTCAATACTCAAGGATATGGGCGTAGATCCAGTAGTAATTCGCAATGAGCTTGAGCAGTATCTAAACTCCCAGCCCTCACAGGTAGAAATCCCTCAGGGATCAATTAATTCTAAAGGCGTAAAACACACCAAAACCCCAGCCCTAGATCATTTTGGCATAGACCTTACCACGAAAGCCCTAAAGGGCGACCTAGACCCAGTAGTGGGCAGAGAAGCACAAATTGATAGGATGATTCAGATCCTTAACCGCCGTAGCAAAAATAACCCGGTCTTAATAGGTGAGCCTGGGGTGGGTAAGACAGCCATCGTGGAGGGGTTAGCTAAAAGAATAGTAGACGAGAAAGTCCCCGAAATGCTTTTGGGCAAGCGTCTTGTTATGCTTGATATGGCTTCAGTAATCGCAGGCACTAAATTCCGAGGGGAATTCGAGGAAAGGCTCAAAAAGATAATTGATGAAGTCAAGTCATCAAAAGACATCGTACTCTTTATTGACGAGCTTCATAATGTTGTTGGGGCAGGTAGTGCGGAAGGCGCGATAGATGCAGCCAATATCCTTAAGCCAGCCCTGTCTCGCGGGGAAGTACAGACTATTGGAGCAACTACATTTGATGAATACCGAAAATATGTTGAAAAGGACGCCGCCCTAGAGCGCAGATTTCAGAGAGTTATAGTGCCCGAATCAACCGTGGATGAGACTATAGAAGTAATTAAGGGGTTAAGGCCACGCTACGAGAAATTTCATAACGTTAAAATTAGCGATGAGGCAATTGAAGAATCAGCTAAGCTGGCAAAGCGCTATATTGCTGATAGGTTCTTGCCCGATAAAGCTATTGACCTAATAGACGAGGCCAGCGCGCAAGCTAGGATATCAAGTTCTAGTAATGACGGGCGAGGCAAGAGACTTGCCAAACAGTTAGGAGTATCCATGTCGCAAATTGAAGAAGCCGTATATAATCAAGACTTTGAGCAAGCCGCTAGACTTAAGTCTGAAGCTAGTATCATAGAACAAAAGCTTAACGCCATCACTTCAAAGGATAAGAACACCGCAAAAGCATTAGTAGGTGTGGATGACATTGCCAAGGTCGTGTCCCAATCTACGGGAATACCCATGACGAAGCTAGTAAAATTTGAGACTGAAAACCTCAAAAAACTAGATCAAAATATCAAAGCTAAAATAATCGGTCAAGACGAGGCAGTAGATGTTATAGCTAAGGCCATAAGGCGTAGCAGGACTGGCATTAGCGACCCATCCAAGCCAATAGGCTCATTTATGTTCCTTGGGCCAACAGGAGTTGGAAAGACAGAGCTAGCAAGGGTATTATCCGAGGAACTGTTCAACGACAAAGATGCGATGATTAAGGTCGATATGAGTGAATTTATGGAAAAGCATAATATTGCTCGGCTAGTTGGCGCGCCAGCTGGATATGTTGGGTATGAAGATGCTGGCCAGCTTACTGAGAAGGTTCGCCGAAAGCCGTATTGTTTGATAGTATTTGATGAAATAGAAAAAGCCCATTCCGATGTATTTAATATGCTCCTGCAAGTGTTAGGTGATGGGGTACTAACTGATGCCAAGGGCAAGAAGATTGATTTTAGTAATACCATCATAATTATGACTAGTAATGCTGGAGCGAAAGCTATGGCCCAGGAGGCCCAGATAGGCTTTGCTACAGATACCCCCAAAGAAGAACAAGAGCTCATGCACCTTCACGAGCAAATGACAGAGAAAGTCACAAGCGAGCTCAAGAAACAATTCCAACCAGAGTTCTTGAACAGAATTGACCATGTGGTGGTATTTAAGGCACTATCACGAATTGATATCGGAAAGATAGCCGAGCTACAATTGAAGGATCTAGCTCAAAGGCTAGAAGCAAAGGAAGTGAGGGTAAAATTCAAGCCCGTAGTCAAGAAGTTTTTAGTAGAGCAGGGATATGATGCCGAGAATGGCGCTAGACCTATGAAGCGAGCAATCCAAAGATTAATAGAGGACAAATTAGCCACAGAGATGGTCAATGAGATGGTTAAGTCTGGGGATACAGTTCTAGTAGGCGTAAATCATGACGAAATTGAGCTCACCCTCAGAGTTGGAGCTGGGATTAAGTAAAAACCCCCCCAGAAAATCTGGGGGGGCTGGGATAAAAAAAGTTAGGTCTTGAGGGTTAAGCCGTTATCAGCTAACCTCTCAGCAATATCGGCTCGGGCTGCATCGCCAATATTCACGATGTGGTATAAAGATTCTTGAGTTCGGGCTGTCAAATCCCGAACTGTGTTAATTTTTGCCCGCCTTAGGCCATTTACTGTTCTAAGCCTAAGGCCTAAGGTAGATATATCTACCTCACCCTCGGCCTGCACAGTACTACGGTTGTAGCTAACCTTGGCATCGTAGTCGCCAGGGACATTTGAGACCAGCAGCTTCATGATTCCCCTAATTTGTGCCATCACAACTGCCCCCTCCCCACAAACGCGGAAAGTAATTGTTGCCTTTGCATCTATATCGTTCATATTTACCTTTCAAGTAGCTCAATATGACACAGTGAGTATATAATATAACGTAGCGCATGTCAATACAGCTAAAGGGTAAAAATATATTCGCTATTTGTTCGTATTATTTGATTATATGGTGTATAATTAAGCTATGGCTAAGTCAACAACTCAATTCACCTGCCAAAGCTGCGGTGCTGCTACTAGCAAGTGGAGTGGTAGGTGTATGCAGTGTGGGGCTTGGGATAGCCTGGTGGAGTCGGTAGTGCTCGTAGGCAACAGGCCCAAAGTATCATCTAGCCCTACTACTAAGCCAGAGATGTTTGATAGTATTTCATCATCTGAGAAGAATAGAATTAGCACTGGCAACATCGAAATAGATTCAGTCCTAGGGGGCGGAATTGTGCCTGGTAGTATCACGCTAATAGCTGGAGATCCGGGTATTGGTAAGTCCACCCTAGTCCTACAAATAGCGGCCAGTATCGCCATAAATAGCAAGGTACTATATGTCAGTGGGGAAGAATCGGCGTCCCAAGTTAAGCTCAGGGGGAGTAGGCTTAAGGGCCTACACACCGAATTTGAGTTTTTAGCTACAACAGACATAGACGAAGTGCTGGCGCATGCCAATGGCGGTAATTACCAATTGATAGTAGTGGATTCAATACAGACTATGGCCAGCCAAGAGCTTAGTGGAGCAGCTGGGACTACCAGCCAAATAACTAATAATACCAATAGCCTGGTTAGGGTTGCCAAGAGTACTAATACTTCCTTTATGATCATTGGTCATGTTACCAAAGAAGGAAATGTAGCTGGCCCACGGCTTATGGAACATCTAGTAGATGTTGTGATGTATTTGGAGGGGGAAAGATATGGGCTACTGAAGCTCCTGCGAGGCATAAAAAATCGTTTTGGTGCTACCAATGAAGTTGGAATGCTAGAGATGACCGAGCGGGGATTAAGCCCAGTTAAGAACCCATCAGTAGCTTTATTGCAAGAGAGGCAAGACCTCCCGGGAAGTATCATATTTGTTGGCATGGAAGGCAGCCGACCAATTTTAGTAGAAGTCCAGGCCCTAGTGAGCCCTAGTGTTTTTGGCTATCCCAAGCGAGTAGCCGACGGATTTGACATTAATCGGCTGGGACTTTTGTGTGCTGTAATGCAAAAGAGAGGTAGAGTTAATTTGAGTAGTCAGGATGTTTATGTTAATATTGTAGGTGGTATCAGACTATCTGAGCCCGCAATTGATCTTGCAATTATTTTAGCAATAGCTTCCGCAGCAAGCGGAAAAGTAGTCAGTCCGAAGACAGTCGTCTTTGGTGAAGTGGGGCTTAGCGGTGAAGTTAGATCTGTGAATATGCCAGCCATCAGGCTTAAGGAAGCCAGCAAACTGGGGTTTAGTAAGGCCATAGTGCCCGCCAGTGTTGATGGTGCCAATTGTTCCAATGTCAGAACTATTGTCGATGCAATCAAATTACTTAAGTAAGGATAACAATGCAATTATTGCTAGTGGTTGAAATTATTTTAATAGTGTTATTGGTGGTAGCGCTAGTTACCTACCGTCTTGCTCAGCTTAGTGCCCAAAAACTTATTCTGGTGGTAATTGGGGCAATTCTTGGAAGCCTCATTGGTTCGCTTGTGGCGATACCGCTTTCGGCACTCGCCGAGCCATACAGGCAGTACCTTCCTATTGCTGTTAGTGTGGCCCTGGCTGTTGCTATGGCGTTTGTATTTTATTCTAAGCACGAGTTTTTAGATAATTTAATGCCTAAAAAGTCCGATAAAAAAGATAAGCCCGAGAAGCTCCTGACCCAAAAATTAGACAAAAGCGAAAGGCGTATATTGGTGGATACCTCAGCTATAATTGATGGGCGTATTGGAGACATTGTAGCTACCGGATTTATTCCTGGTGCGTTTTTGGTGCCACGGTTTGTTCTTGCGGAGCTTCAAAACATTGCCGATAGCGACGAGCCACTGCGTCGTGGTAGAGGGAGGCGAGGGCTAGAGATACTTAATGAGATGCGCATAAATGAGGGCCTCCAGCTCAATATCATAGAAGAAGACCCAGAGCAGGTTAAAGAGGTTGACCATAAGCTAGTTTTCTTAGCTAAAAAGCATAATGCCAATATTCTTACTACGGATTATAACCTCAATAGAGTAGCCACTATTGAGGGCGTTAAGATACTCAATATCAATGAGCTAGCTAACTCTATCAGGGCCGTTGTATTGCCCGGCGAAATTATGAAGGTCAAGGTTGTACAGTCTGGCAAAGAAAAGAATCAAGGAGTAGGGTATTTAGCTGATGGTACTATGATAGTAGTGGATAGGGGTGATAGGCTTATTGGCAAGGATGTTGATTGTGAGGTGACCCGAATATTCCAGACGGTTGCTGGTAAGATGATTTTTGCAGTGCCAATTACCAGAGCTAGTGGTAGTAACGCTAGCCGCAATACATCAAGTAATAGTAAGCCACACCAAGCTCGCCCAAAATCTAAAAAATCTTAGAGCCGACTTCACTTGCTAGTATTTATTATCGCCACCTAGCTTAGGGGTAGATAGTCTGGGTTCCGCTAGAAGTGGTAAGGGTGGCTTTGATGTTTGAGCTGGTCGCCCCAGAGCCCCCATTCCAGACAGTAGAACCAAGATTCCAGTAACGAGGAGAAGTGCAACCTCCTGGGATTGGGCATGCTAGGCCAAATGGACTCCACGCACTAGGGCCTCCAATGTGCAGCTGAGTATTAAATTGTCCTAGAGTGTAGGTAAAAGTACATTGATTACCAGCGCAGCTTAGGTTCGCCCCACCAGTACCGGTGGCGCTGACTGAGATTGTATTACTTGTACCGGTGTAGTAGCCACTATCAGTAGCAATCACACTAAAGCTATGATTGCCTGCTGGCGGAGTAATCGTGGTAGTAAATGTTGGTCCACCACCACTTTTAGTGTTAATTAGATTGCCATCCATAAAGAATGCTACCTGGCTAATAGGGAATTTGCCCGGTGTGGTCGTGGCTGAGATTGTAAATATACTACCACTAGACGGAGATACGGACACCGAGACTACTGGTACAGGGTCCCCGCACTGATGCACATCGTCCTTTTCTGAAGGTATGGATCCGCCTTGGCTGTAGCCAAGGGATCGGGCGAGTACTTGAACGGGTGGGTTCCAGAGTGGATATGCTGGGTCACTTGGCAATATCTCGGCGGTAATTAAAGAGCCTGTAATGTCTTTGCGGGCTGCTGCTGGAGTGCAGTCGGTAGCTAGCTTGCCTGATACTATATCGATAGCCGCCTTTTGAGAGTTACTGGCTTGCTCTACCTTATACCAGCTAGCAAAAATATCTCGGCGGGGCCTAGAGCCAGGTATTAGTGATTTGCCAGTGTTGGCATCAATAGTCTCTTCTTTAATCCCACTAGGCCTATCAAATTGCTCGTTGGGCTCATCTTTTGTGACTTCTTTCATATATTGGTTCCATATTGGTGCAGACACAATACTAGCGGCCTGTGTCATAGGGCTATTATCGTTATTGCCAGCCCATACTACCGTCACTACTCTCTTGGTAAAACCTACCGTCCAGGCATCTCTATAATCCTCTGATGTGCCCGTTTTGGCAGCAACCGTCTTGCCTGGTAGGGTCAGGGGATTATTACAGGGAAAAGTACCAAGACTACAGCGAGCGGCATTGTCAGACATAATATTACTTATTTCGTAGGCAATTTGTGGGTCAAGCGCTTGCTTGGGCTTATTGCTATCTTCCTTGGTGTTATCTTCTATGACTTTACCTGTTCCGTCAGTTATCTTAAGCCAGTATTGCTGGCTTCTATGCTCACCATTAGCAGGAAAAGCCGAGAAGGCGTTGGCCATATCGACCATTCGCACATCCCCAGCGCCTAGAGCCAGACTTAAGCCATACTCATTAGCTGGTCTGTTGTAGGTTGTAATTCCTAGGTCTTTTGCGGTAGCTATAAATTCTGGTATACCACCAATGTATAGCGCTTTTACCGCTGGTATATTAAGCGAGGCAGCCAGAGCTGTCCTGACGGACTGCACTCCATAGAATCGACCGGTGTAGTTTCGGGGAATATATGGGGGTATTCCACCAAAGTCTGTCCGTACATCATAGATGGTACTACCAGGTCCCCAGTTTTTCTTAAATAGGTTGGCGTATATAAGTGGCTTAATAGAAGATCCGGGCTGACGCAGTGAAACAGCTACATTAAAGCTACCAAATTCGGGGTTATTTACGTCATAGCTACCGACCATTGCCAGTACCTGCCCACTGGCGGGGTCCACCGAAACTAAGGCAGCATTATCACCGCCAAAGTTTCGAACAGAATTGATATTTTTGGCCACTATATCTTCAGCTAATTTTTGCTTGGTTAAGTCTACCGTCGAGATAACCTTAAAACCACCCTCATTGACTCTTTTGATACCGTATTTTTCCTCAAGCTGTTCTTTGGCGTGTTGTACAAAATGGGGAGCCTTGATGTTGGCATATGGGTTATATGGCTTAAGTTGGGCCATTATATCCACCTTCTTGGTAGCCTCAGCTTCGTCTTTTTTGATGTAGCCCTGCTCTACCATAAGGTCCAAGACATGGTCTTTTTTGTAAAGTAGCTGGTCGGAGTTTTGCCCATAAGGAGAGTAGTAGGTAGGTTTTTGGGGCAAGCTAGCTAGCGTTACACACTGAGCAAGATTTAAGTCTTTGGCATCAACGCCAAAGTATTGCTTAGAGGCAGCCTGAATTCCGTATGCCGTTGATCCGTAGGGTATCTCATTAAGATATAGCTTTAATATGTCGTCTTTTTTGTATAACTGCTCCATTTGGATAGAAAGTATTAACTCCTTGATTTTTCTCTCATAGGTCCGCTCATTGGTGAGCAGGGCGTTTTTGACATATTGCTGGGTAATGGTTGAGCCACCCCCTCTGGAGGGATCCTTGAAAATAACACCCGTAAAGGCCCTGGCAATACCAGCCGGGCTAAATGCCCCTTGCTTATAGAAGTTTTTGTCCTCCAGGGCAACGGTAGCGTCTTTGATGCATTGAGGCATTTGATTAAACTCTATAATACTGCGGTTTTTATCACCATAGACTTCTATCAGTAGGTTTTCACCTGTGCGGTCATATATTTTGGTAGTCTGAGCGCTAACGCGAGAGTTAATTTTATTAGGACTAGGTAGGTCTTTGGCAAACCATAAAAATACACCGGCGATTAATAAAAACACAACGGCAATAGTAATCCCATATATTTTAAGGGCTTTTTTGCTAGTAAGGACTCGGATTATATTCTTATAATGAAATCTTGCTAGGCCCTTAGCTCTAGGAACTGCAAACATTTTACCCCCAGATTTTAGTGTCTTACTGCCAGAGCTATGCCTAACTACTCTCCTAAGAGATTTAAGTGGTTTTCTATTGAGGAGTTTTTTTACCATATAATTGGTTAAATTATACCATGCCTTAAGTAATAATATTGCTCTAAAGTCTTGATTACAATATAACGGTATTATTGGTATAATGTGACAGATATGGAACCAAAAGCTAAAATCACCACAAGAATCCACAAAGGCTATTTTTATAGGGTTTGGACTACCATAACCAAAGCAAATTAGCTTTGATAACTAATTGAGAATTGAGGGAAAATGAAATCTAAAGACATACTTAATGATCTACTCACTCGTAATGTAGAGGATTTAATAGTCCGTAGTGAATTAGAAAAGAAATTAAAAACTGGCAAAAAACTGCGAATAAAGCTTGGTATCGACCCGACTGGCTCTAAAATCCATATCGGCGGGGCCATGACTCTTTGGAAGCTGAGGCAGTTCCAGGACCTTGGGCATCAGATTACTTTTGTTGCTGGTACCTTTACTGCCCAGATAGGTGATGCCTCAGATAAAGATTCGGAGAGGCCGATGATATCCAAGCGAGAGGTGGCTGACAACTTTAAGTCATACCATCGTCAGCTATCTAAAATTCTAGATATGGACAAGATTGAGTTATTCCAGAACGGCGATTGGTTCGAGAAGATGCAGCTAGGGGAGTTTTTTAGGCTAACCAGTTTATTTACCATTCAGCAGATGATCGAGCGAGAGAATTTTGCTAAACGCATTAAGGCCAATAAGCCCGTTGGCCTACATGAAACCCTGTATGCTCTACTTCAGGGCTATGATAGCGTTATGATGAAGACTGATTTGGAGGTTGGTGGTACCGACCAGCTCTTTAATATGTTGGTTGGGCGTACGGTCCAGAAAGCCTATGGCCAAGAGCCCCAGAGCGTAATGACGCTTCATCTTATGGAGGGTACTGATGGTCGTAAAATGAGCACATCATGGGGGAATTGTATTTATATTGAAGATGAGCCCGCTGATATGTATGGCAAGGTTATGACCATTCGCGACGAGCTGATACCCTCCTACTTTAAGTTAGCTACAGATGTACCAATGGAGCAAATAACTCAAATCGAAAAAGACATGGCACTTGGCGCTAACCCGCGCGATACCAAGGCTAGCCTGGCTCGCAACATTGTTGGTCGCTACCATGGTGGCAAGCAGGCAGTCCTAGCTGAGCAATCCTGGAATAGTCAGTTTCGTGACGGTGACAAGCCCAAAGACATTCTAGCTAGGACGCTAAATAATGGAATAATAGTTGATGTTATCGCCAGTGGCTTTGACATTAGCAAGTCTGAGGTGAGGAGACTACTAGCCCAGGGTGGGGTTAAGATTGACGACGTTATAACTAAGGATGCCGAGCTAGTGCTCCATAAGGATTGCCTGGCACAGGTAGGGAAAAGGCGGTTTTTGAGGATAAAATTCAAATAGCTACAATTATCGTTTTTTCTCCGTGCTAGAATAATAATATGAATATCCTATGCCCTATAACTAGGCTCAAAGGCGTCGGTCCAATTATCAAAAAAGCCCTCAGCTCGGCTGGCATCACCTCGCTTGCTGATTTGTTAGATTATTATCCGCGCCGATGGGATATGTATCAAAACATCGCTACTATTAGCCAAATATCTCCTGGGCTAGTGAGTTTTAATGCCAGGGTTGAGAATGTTGCAATGCGCCGCAGCCATCGCAATCGTAGCTTGGTAATCACAGAGGCTATTCTGGCTGACGACACCGGCACCGTTAAGGCGGTATGGTTTAATCAGCCCTATATCACGCAGACCCTAAAGAAACTCCAGAGCTATAGGTTTAGAGGAATATATGAATATAAAAACGGCTATATAAGTTTGAGTAATCCTAGCTTTGAAAAGAGCCAAAGGGGATTAAATAGGGAAGAAATTATACCAATCTATCCAGAAACTAAACAGCTAACCTCCACTATTATTAAAAAGCTGGTTAGCCAGTGTATTGATTTGTGCTCCGAGATTGAAGATGTCTTGCCAGCCGACCTATTAGCCAATCACCAGCTCATAGCTAAGTCTAGGGCCATTAGTATCTTGCACCAAGCCAATAGCCTAGCAGAGCTGGAGCTAGCCAAAAGAACTATCGCCTTTGAGGAAATATTTGAGCTGGTGCTAGCTGGGCTTGTCCTTAAACAAAATCTAAAGATTTCTCCGGCTGTGCCTATCAAATACAACCCTCAGGTAGCCAAAGACTTTGTTGCTACCCTCGCCTTTGAGCTGACCTCTGCCCAAAAAAAATCTGCCCACACCGTGCTAGAGGATATCGCTCGCGACCAGCCTATGAACCGCCTTTTAGAAGGTGATGTAGGTAGTGGCAAAACCGTAGTTGCCCTAATGGCTACAGCCATGAGCGCCAAGTCTGGCTACCAGACAGCCATTATGGTACCCACCGAAATTTTAGCTCGTCAGCATTATTTAACTGCCCAAAAACAATTAAGCTTACTTGGGATTAGCTGTGAATTATTAATATCAGATATGAAAAAACCACTAAGAATGGAGATATTAGGAAGGCTTAAAAATGGCCAGATTGACTGCGTGATAGGCACGCAGGCCCTTATTAGTAAGGATGTAATTTATAAGAACCTAGCTTTTGTAGTAGTCGATGAGCAACATCGATTCGGTGTCAATCAGCGTACTCAGCTCAAGAGTAAGGCTAAGACTATGCCCCACGTGCTGACTATGACCGCCACACCAATTCCTCGTAGCTTGGCATTGGTGGTCTATGGCGATTTAGACGTATCTATTATTGATGAGCTTCCACCAGGCAGAAAGCCCGTCGTTACTAAGCTGGTCAATGAAAAAGACAAGATTCATGTCTATGCTCACATTGATTCATTAATTGGGCAGGGACAGCAAGTGTATGTGGTGTGCCCGATGATTATACAGTCCGATAAGCTCGGTGTTGCTAGTGTTGAGGCTCAGTTTAAGTCCTTACAAAAGACAATTTTCATGCACCGTCGCATCGGCCTAGTGCATGGCAAGCTCAAAGTCGCAGATAAGGTGAAGGTGATGGATGATTTTAAGGCAGGTAAGCTTGATATGCTAGTAGCTACATCTGTTATTGAGGTTGGCATAGATGTCCCTAATGCCACCATTATGCTAATTGAGGGAGCAGATAGGTTTGGGCTAGCCGCCCTACATCAGCTCAGGGGCCGAGTTGGCAGGGGGCAGGCCCAATCCCATTGCTACCTTGCTACTGATTCAGATAATCCCGCCAGCACCAGGAGACTTAAGGCGCTCGAGAATACTAACGATGGCTTTAGATTGGCTCAAATTGATTTAGAAACTCGCGGACCGGGGGAAATTTATGGCACCGCTCAGCACGGCCTACTTGATTTACGCTTGGCAGATTTGTTCGATCACAAGCTAATAGCCGAGGTCAAGCAAGCGGCGGAGGCTTTTAATAATAACCATAATCTGTTAGAATACAGCCAACTTGCCAAGAGAGTCAGAGGCCTAAGTGCAATTGTTTCTCTTGATTAGTCAGCCATTATGAATTCAGGTCTTTTTAGCCATCTAACTAGAGGTAAAATACTAAATTCGGTAGGAACTCACCAGAAGTTTGACCGAACTGCTTATGATTTACTCAAAAAACGAATTGATAAAGATAAGTTCCCGCCAAGGTCGCTAATATTAAAGTTTGAGGGCTCAGGAGGCCCCGATGGCTTAAAATTCAAGGGCAACTACAATACCGATCATCTCTGGGATCCCGTTAATAAGATTGGGCATTTGCCCCTCTGGATAGAAGTTAATTATAAAAATTTTGTCCAAGCCCTTAAAGACGGGGATATGGTCAAGGCGTCTTTTGAGGCTGGCTTTATGGCGCATTATCTTACAGATAGCTTGACCCCAGCCCATCATTTGTCTCATAAATTTATCTTAGAAGAATATGAAGGCAAAAAATACCGCAAGCGCTGGAAGGTCTATGGGCATAAGGGCCTATTAAGTAGCCATGTCGCCTTTGAGTCAGGTATTAGCAGCGCTATATTCTTTACCCCAATTACGGTCGCCTTTGATGAGACCCTACTGGCTAGTATTAAGAAGATCGGAATTAAATCCGTGGTAGGTCATGAGAGCTTGGCCATATCAAAGTACAAAATATATGATCAGTACCTACAAAAAGGCTGGAGCGCTGGGCTAGCTAAGACTGTTAAAGTGACCGTAGTTAAACGGATCCCCCAGCTCATCGCGGCCGCCTGGCTAGCCGCCTATCATGAAGCCCATGGCGCTAAATCAGCTTAAATTATGATTACCACTAGGATTAACTCTGGCGCATATCGCGGCCAATCAATACAATTACCCTCGCAGAGTATTACTAGGGCCGTATCTGGCAAGGTTCGTTCGGCTATTTTTAATGTTGTTGATGTAGGGGGGTGTAGCATTCTAGATTTATTTGCCGGCGGAGGTACGCTCGGCTTTGAAGCTCTTAGCCTGGGCGCTAGTAATGTCACCTTTGTAGATAAGTCACTAAGCGCTATTAGGATTTTGCGCAATAATGTCAAAACTCTAGGGCTGGAGCGTGAGGCTACTGTGGTGAGCCAGTCGGTTGAGAAGTTTAGCCTGAATAATACCAAAACCTTTGATGTGGTTTTTTTTGATCCACCTTATCGTGATTTTAGCGTAGCTCTAGTCAAAGCAGTAGCTAATCTGGTACAATTAGGTGGCATTATAGTAATTAGCTGTTCAGTAAAGACTAATTTTGAAGTCCCTAGTGAGTATAGCGATGCTGGCCAAAAGGCCTACGGCGATACCAAAATTGTGTATCTACAAAAAAAATAAAATTACCATTTGTAAGCCGGGATGGTGGAATTGGTAGACACGCCAGTCTTAGGAACTGGTGGGGTAATACCCGTGGAGGTTCGAGTCCTCTTCCCGGTACCAAATTAAATTCCCTAAGCGTCAGCTAGGGTTTTTAGTTTGATAGAGCCAGCACGAGAAACCTCTTATCAATCCACATATCTATCACTAGAAATTATCATTTATATCTGATACAATTACAAAATTATGATTAAATCCACCATCAAAAAAGCAAATTCTACTGCCATAATGACTATCTCAGTTGATGAACAATTTATGGCCCCATACAAAACAGCTGTCCTAAAGCGACTTAAAAAAGGCCTAAAAGTTGATGGCTTTAGGCCGGGCTATGCCCCAGATAATATTGTAGTTCGCGAACTAGGCGAGGAAAGAGTTCAGGCCGAGGTACTAGAAGAAGTCATGCAGCACGCATATGAGAACCAAGTTAGGGAGCAAAAAATTAGCGCACTAGGTTCCCCTAGGATTAATCTTAGCAAATTCGTACCATACGCGGAGCTAGAGTTTAGCGCCGAGGTTCCTATAATGCCAGAAATAAAGTTTGATTACTCCAAGCTAAGAGTTAAAAAACCAGTAGTTAAGATTGCCGAAGCTAAAATTGATGAGCATATAGAGAATCTCCGTAAGCAAATAGCTAAGCGTGTAGCTACTAATAAACCACTAAAAAAAGGCGATGAAGTTCGCTTTGATTTTGAAGGTAGGCGGGAGGGTAAATTAGTTGAGGGTGCCAGCGTCCAGAACCATACCATGACGGTGGGTGAGGGCACATTTATACCCGGCTTTGAGGACAATCTTGTGGGCCTTAAGGAAAAAGATCAGAAGATATTTATGGTAACTTTCCCCAAAGACTATCAAGCCCAGGACCTGCAAGGCGCTAAAGTAGAATTTAGCGTCAAAATTAATAGTATCTATGCCGTTAGCCTACCTAAGTTAGATGATGAGTTTGCCAAACAAGTAGGTAATAAAGCAAATGTAGAGGAATTAAGAGCAGATATTGGCGGGGTACTAGCCCAACAAGAACAGGAACAGGCCAATAAAGATTATGAGAATCTAATCCTTGATGAGTTACTTGTAAAAGCTAAATTTGAAGCCCCAGCTCAGCTTGTTGAGCAACAAGCTACCCAGCTAGAGAGTGAGATGGATAAGAATCTCCATAACTCTGGTTTGGACCGCAAAAAATATCTAGAAATACAAAACAGAACTGCAGCCGAGATGAAAAAAGAAGTCCAAAAAGAGGCTAGCAAGAGAGTTAGTGCCGCCTTAATACTTCGCGATGTGATTACTAAGTATAAAATTACTGTAAGTGAGCTCGAGCTGGAGCAAGAATTGTCTAGGATGGCCGAACAATATAAGAGTGATCCTAAAATTCAAGCAGAGTTAACCCATGATCATTTCAAAGAAGATTTACGCAATCATTTACTTACCAAAAAAGCGACTGCCAAGCTGGCTAGCTTCGCGAGCGCTTAAAAAGCGTGCTAAAATAGAACTTATGAATAATCAAATACTCATTCCCACAGTTATTGAAAAGACCAGCATGGGAGAGCGCGCCTATGATATTTATTCTCGGCTCCTAAAAGAGAGGATAATATTTCTAGGTACCGATGTAGATGATACTGTAGCTAATCTTATTATCGCCCAGCTTTTGTTTTTGGAGAGCGAGGACAAGCATGCCGATATTAAGATTTATATCAATTCTCCTGGCGGAAGTGTTACGGCTGGCTTGGCTATCTATGACACAATGGAACTAATTAAGCCAGATGTAAGTACGATAGTAGTAGGTATGGCAGCTAGTATGGGGGCTTTCCTGTTGGCATGTGGGCAAAAAGGTAAACGATTCTCATTACCTAATTCCAGGGTCATGATTCACCAGCCATCTGGAGGATTTGAGGGCACAGCATCGGATATCGAGATAACCGCCAAAGAAATAATTAAAATAAGAGAAAAGCTTAATCAGATACTGGCCCAGAAAACTACCCAGCCAGTTGATAAGATAACCAATGATAGCGATCGAGACTTCTGGATGGATGCGGACGAGGCCAAGGCCTATGGGATAGTAGATAAGGTTGTATCTAAAAAGTAGTAGGTTTTATCTTATAAAACTATTGACTAGAGTTTAAAAATAGCATACTATAATTTCATAGAGGACGATTAAACTACCACCGGAATTATTCCACTAATCTGGAATTTACCGGTTTTTTATCAGTTTTAGAAACCCCTCTTCTTCATCTTATTAATAATTAAGCAATGCAAGAGGAGAAAACTCAAAATTTATGGCAACATCCGCCAGTGCCCGGAAGTATCTTAACAGCCAAAATACACCGCTAAAGCTCCCTAATTTAATTAAAATCCAGCTAGATTCCTACAATTGGTTCTTTGAAGAAGGCCTTAAGGAACTGTTTGAAGAAATCTCATCAATAGAGGACTTTACAGCTAAAAAATATGAGCTTAGCTTTAAGAGCTATAAGTTTGAACAGCCAAAAATTAGCGAAGAGCTAGCCAAGGAAAAGAATTTGAGCTATGAGGCAACACTCAAAGTCAATATTGAATTACTTTCAAAAGAAACTGGTGAAATCAAAGTCCAAGAAATATTTTTAGGTGATTATCCTATTATGACTGATCGTGGTACATTTATTATAAATGGCGTAGAGCGAGTAGTTGTTAGCCAGTTAGTTCGTAGCCCCGGTGTATTTTTCACCAGAGATGGCTCTGCCGATTATTTCTCAGCCAAGATTATACCTAGCCGTGGAGCATGGCTGGAGATTGAAACTGCCCAAAATGGCGTAATGAGCGTCAAAATTGATCGCAAGCGTAAGCTACCAGTGACTACCCTGCTTCGCGCTTTTGGGTTTGGAACTGACGTAGAGATTAAAGAGCTATTCAAGAACGCCGATACGGGTGATGTTAAGTTTATTGAAGAAACCCTAACCAAAGATCCTACCAGCACTACTGCCGAGGCCCTTATGGAAGTGTACCGACGCATTAGGCCTGGAGATTTAGCTACTGTTGAAAACTCCAAGGCCTTACTTGATAGTATGTTTTTTGACTTAAAGCGGTATGATTTAAGCAAAGTCGGACGCTACAAACTAAATAAGCGTTTTGGGCTTAATGTCAAAAATAATCCAGAAGGTAGAGTGCTGAGGCGCGAAGACCTAGTGGGTATCATTACCGAAATTATTAAGCTTAGTAATAGCAGTATGTCATCAGAAGATATTGACCACCTTGGCAATAGGCGCCTTAAAATGGTCGGCGAACTCATTCAAGGGCGCTTCCGTGTTGGGCTACTTAGGATGGAAAGAATTATTAAGGACCGTATGAGCTTGGCTGACCCTGAGACTATTACTCCAGGCCAGCTTATTAATGTGCGCCCAATAGTTGCTAGTGTTAAGGAATTCTTTGCCACCCACCAATTGAGTCAATTCATGGATCAGATTAATCCACTGGCGGAAATAGTTCATAAACGCCGACTTAATGCCATGGGACCTGGTGGTCTTAGCAGAGAGCGCGCCGGGTTTGAAGTAAGAGATGTCCACCGAACTCACTATGGACGAATTTGCCCAGTAGAAACACCAGAAGGACCAAACATTGGCCTTGTAAGTACTCTGGCAACCTATGCTCAGGTTAACGAGTATGGGTTTATTGAAACACCATACTTTAAGGTTATCAATAAAACCACCACCAGCAAAGCACTGGGCGAAATAGCCAGCAAGGTGATTAAATCAGCAGATGGCAAAATTCTCGTTAAGTCTGGGGAAAAAATCTCAGCTACCATAGTTAAAGCCATCGTGAAGGCTGGAATCTCTGAGATTCCAGTTAAGGCTCGTGCCACTACAGAGATTGTTTATCTGGATGCCTCAGATGAAGAAAAGGCCGTAATTGCCCAAGCTAAGACTCGCATTGATGATAATGGCTATTTTATTGAGTCACGTGTGCCTGTAAGAGGTGTTGGTGGTGAGGCTGACGAAGAAGATACTAACAATGTAGAATATATGGATATTAGCTCCAATCAGGTAGTTGGTGTATCGGCAGCTCTAATTCCATTTTTAGAACATGACAATGCTAAGCGAGCCTTGATGGGTGCGAATATGCAACGACAGGCTGTGGCGCTTATTAACCCACAGGCTCCTATTGTTGGTACTGGTGTTGAGGGAAGGGTAGCCGAAGACTCCGGGCAGGTTATATTAGCCCAACAGGATGGCGAGATAATCTCTGCTGATGCCCAAGAGATAGTTATAAGGTACAAAAAAGCTGGTAAAAAAATCTACAAGTTGATTAATTTTGTAAGGTCTAATCAGGGCTCATCAATTCACCAGCGAGTACTTGTATCGTCTGGCCAAAAAGTCAAGCAAGGCGATGTACTGGCAGACGGTATGAGCACTAAAGATGGTGAATTGGCCTTAGGCCAGAACGTTTTAGTAGCTTTTATGCCTTTTGAAGGTTTGAATTTTGAAGATGCCATAATTATTTCACAAAGATTACTCCAAGACGACCGCTATACATCAATACATATTGCAAACCATCAGGTAGATGTGCGCGATACTAAACTAGGAGCAGAAGTAGTTACTCGGGACATCCCTAACGTTTCAGAAGATAGCCTCAAGGACCTCGATGACGAAGGAGTTGTTCGAATTGGTGCCGAAGTAGAAGCTGGAGATATTTTGGTAGGTAAGATTACTCCAAAGGGCGAGACTGATCTATCTAGCGAAGAGCGTTTGCTTAGAGCAATCTTTGGCGAAAAAGCCAGGGATGTTAAGGATACTAGCCTTAGACTGCCCAATGGCACTGTTGGAAAAGTAGTAGAAGTAAAAATACTCTCTCGCGAGGCAGGCGACGATTTGCCAGCAGGCGTTATTTGCCAAATATATGTTGCAGTTGCTCAATTACGTAAGATATCCGTTGGAGATAAAATGGTTGGACGGCATGGGAACAAAGGTGTTATTAGTAAGATTTTGCCTGTAGAAGATATGCCCTATCTAGAAGATGGATTGCCTGTGGATATTATATTAAATCCCCTTGGTGTTGGCGCCCGTATGAATATTGGCCAAATATTAGAAACTCACTTAGGCTGGGCAGCCCATACCCTTGGGTATCGAGTAGCATCACCTGTTTTTGACGGCGTTAAAATAGACCAAATCAAGGCCGAACTTAAAAAAGCTGGACTCCCAGAAGATGGTAAAATTCAGCTCTACCATGGGCATACCGGTGAGCCATTTGCCGAGACTACAACCATTGGGTATAAATATATGCTAAAACTCCAACATATGGTTGACGATAAGATACATGCTCGATCAACCGGGCCATACGCCATGGTCACTCAACAGCCACTAGGAGGTAAAGCACAGATGGGGGGACAGAGGTTCGGGGAGATGGAAGTGTGGGCGCTAGAAGCCTATGGCGCAGCCCATACTCTCCAAGAGATCCTTACTATTAAGTCCGACGATGTGATTGGCCGTAGCAAAGCCTATGAGTCCATTATTAAAGGCGATGAGATAAAAGGTCCTCGCATACCAGAGTCATTTAATGTATTAGTTAAAGAGCTTCAAAGCCTTGGCCTAAGCGTAGAGCTAGAAAAGCCCAGGGTTTCTCAAACCATTGATGCTGAAGAGTTACTAGAGCAGGGTCTAGTAAGTGAAGCTAATGATTTAGGCACAGGAGTCTTATTAGAGGGTGAAGCAGCCACTGGCGGAGGAGCCATTGTTAACCTTGCCTCAGATGGAGCCGAAGACGATTTTGAAGCCCTAGCCAGTAGCGATAACAAATTAACTTAAGAAGGAAGGATAAATCGATGAACACCAACTCAAACGAACAAATGATATTGGATTTTGAAGCAATCCGACTTTCTGTAGCATCCCCAGAGACTATTCTAGACTGGTCTCACGGCGAAGTAACCAAGCCAGAGACTATTAACTATAGAACTCAAAAACCCGAAAAAGACGGGTTGTTCTGTGAAAAAATATTTGGGCCCGCTAAGGATTGGCAGTGTTATTGTGGGAAGTACAAGGGAATAAGATATAAAAACATAGTTTGTGATAAGTGCGGCGTGCTAGTAACCCGCAGTATTGTTCGTCGAGAGCGAATGGGGCATATTACCTTGGCAGCGCCAGTAACTCATATTTGGTTTTTAAGAGGCACACCAAGCCCAATTAGCCTTATTCTAAATATTGGCGTTCGTGATATTGAAAGGGTGGTGTATTTTGCTAATTTTGTTGTTACAAGTATTGACGAGAAAGCTAAGCTAGAAGTCATGAAAGAGCTTGAGTCGGAATTCAAGATTAGGCGTAAGGCGATTCTTACCAATCATAAAATTAAAAACATCAACAATGATGTCATTAGCGATGAGGCAATCAATGAGCTTGCCGAACTTGATAATACCTATTCTACCTCCAAGTCAGACATCTCGGGGCTCACTAAGAGTGCTCTATTGCCTGAAGGACAGTATCGGGAATTGAACCAAAAATTTGGGCATGTCTTTAAAGCTGGAATTGGCGCTGAAGCTATCCAGCAGCTCCTAAAAGAAGTTGATCTTAAAAAACTCATTAAGAGCCTTAAGGAAGAATCCAAAACAACTATTGGTCAGAAAAAGAAAAAAGCCCTCAAAAGACTCAAACTAGTGGAAGGTATGATGCAAGCTGACCTGCACCCAGATTGGCTAATTACTACCGAGCTACCAGTCATTCCGCCAGATTTGCGCCCAATGGTGCAGCTCGATGGTGGTCGCTTTGCCGCTTCCGATCTTAATGACCTATACCGCCGCGTGATTAACCGTAATAACCGACTTAAGAAGCTTTATAGATTGCAGGCACCAGAAGTAATCTGCAGAAATGAAAAACGCATGCTTCAAGAGGCTGTTGATGCCTTGATTGATAATAATGCCCGTCGTGATAGAGCCGTATCAGCAGCTGGCAGCAGAAAGAAGCTTAAAAGCCTAACTGACTTGCTTAAAGGCAAGCAGGGCCGATTCCGTCAAAATCTACTCGGTAAGCGTGTGGATTACTCGGGACGATCTGTAATCGTAATTGGACCACACCTTAGGCTAGATCAGTGTGGTATTCCTAAAATGATGGCCCTAGAGCTTTTTAAACCTTTTGTGATTGGTCGATTAATTGATTTAGGCTATGCCCATAATGTTAAAAGTGCTTCAAGAATGATTGAGCGCGCTCGGTCCGAAGTTTGGGATACGCTTGATGAGGTTATAGCTAATAGGTATGTCTTACTTAACAGAGCTCCTACGCTTCATAGACTGGGTATTCAAGCCTTTAAACCAATTTTAATAGAGGGTAAAGCTATTCAATTACACCCAATGGTTTGTGCTGCCTTTAACGCTGATTTTGACGGAGACCAAATGGCTGTTCATGTACCACTTGGTGATGCAGCTCAAGCTGAGGCTAGAGATATCATGCTTTCGCGCCACAATCTATTGAAGCCCTCCTCTGGCGAGCCAGTAGTTAACCCTAGCAAAGACATTGTGCTGGGCTGTTACTTTATGACATTTATTAAGCCAGGAGCTAAGGGGGAGGGTATGATTTTCGAGAACTCCAGCGTTGCTATAATTGCTCATCAAGAAGGCGTCGTAGATTTAAGAGCTTCAATCAAGGTTAGAATAAATTCAAAAATTATTATCTCATCAGCAGGTAGATTGTTATTTAATGAAATATTGCCAGAGGGTATGATATATCAGAACGACCCTATGACTAAGTCGATGCTTAAGAAGGTAATGGCCGAAGTGTTTGTTAACTTTGGAGTTGATGCTACCGCAGATCTTTCCGATGGAGTAAAGGACCTAGGGTTCAAATACGCCACTATTTCTGGGTTATCAATTGGTATGGACGATTTAGTAGTTCCAGTCAACCGAGCAGGTATTATTAACGCTGGTGCAGATAAAGCTGCAGCCTTTGCAGCCCAATACGATCAGGGCCTGATTACTAACGATGAGCGCTACAAAAAAACTATTGGGGCCTGGAAGGAAGTTGGAGAAGAGGTTGAGAAGTCCCTGGCAGACGCGCTAGAGAGTAGCAATTCGACCCTTACTATGGACATCAATTCTGGTGCTCGTGCCACCATGGCTCAGGTTAATCAGATGGCCGGAATGCTAGGACTGATGCTTAATCCTTCAGGACGAACTATTGAGCTACCAATTAGGTCAAACTACAAGGATGGACTTTCGGTACTAGAATACTTTATTAGTACTCACGGAGCTCGCAAGGGACTTACTGACACAGCTTTGCGTACTGCCGAATCAGGATATTTAACCCGAAGGCTTGTTGATGTTAGCCAGGATATCGTTATATCCGAGGGAGACTGCGGAGACAAGGTAGGCTACTTAATAACAAGAGCTGAAGCCACAGCAGCCGGGGAGGCGGGAATTAGCGCTTGGCTAATGGGACGAAATGCCAAAGATCAGATTGTTGATCCTAATACCAAGAAAGTCATAGTTAAGAAAAATTCACTGATGCTAGAAGAACAGGTTAAGCAGATTGACGCTTTGGAAATCGAGTCTGTGAAGATACGGTCTATTTTAAAATGTCAAAGTCTCTGGGGTATCTGTGCTAAGTGCTATGGCCTAGACTTAGGGTCTGGTAAGCCAATCAAACACGGGGAGGCTGTAGGTATTATTGCAGCCCAAAGTATTGGTGAGCCCGGTACCCAGCTAACTATGCGTACCATGCACTCAGGTGGAATAGCCACCGATGATATCACACAGGGATTACCGAGGGTGGAAGAAATATTTGAATCCCGTAACCCTAAAGGCCACGCTATCCTAGCTGATGTAGAAGGAACCGTACAGGTCCACAAGTCTGGTAACAAACAGAACATCATCATAATCCCAGATGACCAAAAGGTTACTGAGTATAAGCTTGGAGCGATGGTAGCTAAGGTTAAATCTGGCGATATGGTAGAGCGCAGCCAAGTACTAGCAGAAAGCAAGGACAGCAAACGAACCATTAAGGCCGGAGGAAGTGGTGAGGTTAAAGTATCCGCAGAAGGCATAGCATTAACCCACCTTGGCGCTGGCCTGCGCGAGCATACTATTGGTGAATTCGTAGCGCTCGAAGTCAAGAGTGGCGATAGAGTGGAGATAGGGCAACGCCTCACAGAGGGCCCTATCAATCTTCAAGATATGCTCAAACTTCGTGGCGAAGAAGCTGTTCAAAGATATGTCATAGATGAGGTCCAGGCTATTTACTTGAGTCAAGGTCAGACTATTGCCGCCAAGCATATTGAGGTGATTATACGGCAGATGTTTAGTAGGGTTAGGATTGAAGAACCCGGCGACACTGAGTTTATTTCTGGTGATGTAGTATCTAGGACATCTTTAATTATAGAAAATCAAAAACAATCTTCAAAGAGCAAGAAACCAGCAACTTTTGAGCTGCTGTTAATGCCAATTACTAAAGTCTCTACAGGCGCTGATAGCTGGCTATCAGCTGCTTCATTCCAGGAAACAACTAGGGTTCTTATTGGAGCTGCAATTCGAGGCAAGTCTGACAACTTAAGGGGATTAAAAGAGAATGTCATAATTGGCCGACTAATACCAGTAGGCACCGGCTTAAGGGGCGAGAAGGGGGGCAATGCTTGACCAGGTAGTCTTTTGTCTGGTAGAGTATTGAAGTTATAAATTATGCCTACAATCAACCAATTAATTCGCAAACCACGCTCTCGTAAGAGTATCAAGACCAAATCACCAGCATTAGGCCGAACTTTTAATGCGCTTAAAAACCAAGCTACCCAGAACAATTCTCCATTCAAGCGTGGTGTTTGTGTTAAGGTTTATACACAGACCCCCCGTAAGCCAAACTCAGCCATGCGTAAGGTCGCCAGAGTGCGCCTAACTAATGGTATGGAAGTGACAGCATATATTCCTGGTGAAGGCCATAATTTGCAAGAGCATTCAGTGGTATTGGTTCGTGGCGGTCGAGTTAAGGACCTTGGTGGAGTTCGCTATCATATCGTACGAGGGCACCTAGATACTAGTGGTGTGAGCGATCGTAAACAAGGCCGCAGTAAATATGGTGCCAAAAAAGGCACCGGAAGCAAGAAGAGCTAAACTATGCCAAGAAAAGTCACAAAATCCCTAAAGAGAGTATTGCCAGCTGACCGCATCTATGATAGCGTGCTGGTAACTAAGATGATCAATAAAGTAATGCATGATGGTAAAAAGAGACTAGCTGAAAACCTAGTCTATAAAGCTATCGAACAGGCCGCCGCCAAAACTAAAAAAGAGCCTCTAGAAGTTTTTGAAGGTGCTATTAAAAACGTCAGCCCCCAAGTACAGGTAAAATCAAAGCGAATTGGTGGAGCTAACTACCAAGTTCCGATAGAAGTTAAAGGTGATCGCAGGGTTCACTATGCTATGGTTTGGATGCTAGATTCGGCTCGCAAGAAAAAGGGTAAGAGCTTTGACAAGAAGCTGGCTGTTGAGCTTGTAGCTGCCTACAATAATAAAGGCGATGCCATTAAGAAAAAGCAAGACACTCACCAGATGGCTGAAGCCAACAAAGCCTTTGCGCACTTCGCTCGATATTAATTATTCTCCAAGAATAGACAAGCTTATTTTAAAACCCCTAGCAAAAAAGCAGGGGTTTTGGCTTATAAAATATTACTAATAAAGCCCCATAACCTAGCTTTGTTCAGACAAAAATAGCTCAACGCCAGTCCTGAAATCATCAACCCGAATAATCATATTAGTTAGTTCTTCGTCCTGGTTCCAGGGCTTGTGAATTAAAAATACTCTTACACCAGCACCAGCTAGAGCCTCGGACACATCCCAAGTATCATCAAAGGCGATAGTGAGCTTATTATCTTGGGCAATTTTAAGCTTAAAATCCTTTCCGTGAAGGTTCGAATAGCGAGGGTGAATCAAATGAACATAATCAATAAATCCATGCTCTCTAAGCCAATCCTCAGTGACTTTGTGTAGGTTTTCTCGACGCGAGGAAACAATATGTATGGTGTGACCAGCCTGGTGGAGCATCTTAAGTGAGTCCAAGGCAAAGCTATATGGCTTGATCTCACTAATAACCTGCTTATCTTGCAAGAATTGGCCGACCAATTTAGCATATTCTATGTCATGACCTTCGCGATATTCTCTAGTCATATCCGAGAAGTTGTAATCTTTGCCATGTTGCTTTTTGATATAATCTATATTATGAGATTGGGTCTGAGCCAGAGTGTCATCGATATCGACTAGAATATTAGCCATTTAGCCTCCGTACAATAATGAGCTACCCTCCCTACTCACTCCTGTCTATATTAAACTGTTATTACCATTATATATCCTAGCCTTAATGCTCGCAAGCATGTGGCGGAATGATTTTAGGGAGTAAGAATGAATAATTTAATATCCTTAATAGGCAACCCTAGGCCCTTAAATAAAATAATATTTGTCTTGATATGTTAGCTAAAATAATGTAATATCATACCTGATTAGGCCGTAAGTTCGGCTTTATTTAATTACGCTAATGAAAGGATAATTTGAACTCATGGCTCGTGAATATAGCTTAGAGAATACTCGAAATGTTGGAACTATTGCCCATATTGATGCTGGCAAGACTACTGTTACGGAAGGAATTTTATATCGCACTGGAGTAGTCCATAAGATTGGAGAAGTACACCATGGCGAAGCCACAATGGATTGGATGGAGCAGGAAAAAGAGCGTGGCATTACTATCACATCAGCTGCCACCACCTGTTTCTGGAGGGGTAACCTTATTAATATTATTGACACCCCGGGCCATATCGACTTTACCGTAGAGGTAGAGCGGTCACTTCGTGTGCTCGACGGAGCCTGCGTCATCTTCGATGGCAAGATGGGCGTTGAACCTCAGTCCGAGACAGTATGGCGCCAAGCGGATAGATACGGAGTTCCTAGGATTTGTTTTATCAATAAAATCAACCAAACAGGCGGAGACTTTTATAAAAGCCTTGAATCTATCCATGATCGGCTAAGCAAGCACGCCTATCCTGTACATTTGCCTATTGGCTTTGAGCAAGAAATTAACGGAATTATTGACGTCATTGAGATGAAGGCATATCAGTATAAAGACTATACCGATAAGGAGCTAACAGAAATTGAAATACCCGAGGATATGAAGCTTAAAACAGAGAATTACCGCCAACATCTTATTGAAGCAGCAGTAGAGTCCGACGATACTATTATGGAAAAGTACCTTGAAGGCACCAAGCTAACATTGGAAGAGATTAAAACTGTAATTCGTAAGTCTGTCTTGCGTGGGGACTTTTTCTTGGTATCTGGAGGAGATGGTAGAGGAGTTATTGTCGAGAAGCTCCTAGATTTAGTAGTTGATTACTTGCCTAGCCCTCTAGACGTAACTCCACCATTAGCCATTGATGATAAAACTGGCAATGATGTTGTTATTAAGGTAGCCGATGATGCACCATTTGTTGGTCTAGCCTTTAAGATTGCCACTGACCCATTTGTGGGCAAGCTGTGTTTTTTCCGGGTTTATACGGGGACTCTTAAATCTGGTAGCTATGTATATAATGCCAGCACTGGAGAGAAAGAGAGAATTGGTAGGTTGGTTCGGATGCATGCCAACGATAGAGTAGAAGTTAGGGAGGTGCACGCTGGTGATATCGCTGCTGCGGTAGGGCTTAAAAACACCGTTACTGGGAACACTCTCTGTGATGAGACAAATAAAGTATTGCTAGAGTCAATCGAATTCCCTGAGCCAGTTATTAATATAGCCATTGAGCCCAAGACTAAGGCCGACCAAGAGAAGATGGGTATTGCCCTAGGACGATTGGCTGAAGAAGACCCCACCTTTAGGGTAAGCACTGACGAGGAATCTGGACAGACAATAATTGCCGGCATGGGGGAGCTTCACCTGGAGGTCCTCGTAGATCGTATGAAGCGAGAATTTAAGGTGGAAGCCAATGTTGGGCGACCACAGGTAGCTTTTAGGGAAACCATCAAGGGAACTACCCAAATTGAACATAAATTTGTACGTCAGTCTGGTGGCCGTGGTCAATATGGACATGTTTATCTCGAGCTTAGCCCCTTAGTACACACCGAAGAGGGTGATAAAACTCAAATTTTTGAATTTGAGAATGCCATTGTTGGGGGTGCGGTACCTAGGGAATATATTGCACCGATCGAGGCAGGCGTAAAAGAAGCTATGCGCAATGGCGTGATTGCTGGTTACCCAGTAGTAAATTTGCACTGTAAACTCTATGACGGTAGTTATCATGACGTAGATTCATCAGAGATTGCCTTTAAGATTGCCGCATCCATGGCCCTGCAAAAAGGCGTCAGGAAAGCTGATCCAGTTATTATGGAGCCAATGATGCGCGCCGAAATAACTACTCCAGAGGCATTTATGGGTGATGTGATTGGCGATATTAGCTCCAAGCGAGGCCGGGTAGATACTATGGAGGATAGTAGTGGAGCTAAAATTATTCGAGCATTCGTGCCTTTGGCAGAAATGTTTGGGTATGCTACGACACTTCGTAGTATGACTCAAGGCCGAGCAGCCTACGTGATGCAATTTGATCATTATGCTGAGGTTCCTAGCAATGTCGCTGAAGATCTAAAAGGCAAATACACAGCATCTAGAGAAGCCGGCGATAACAGGTAGCAACATTAGTCTTTACAAATCAGCCAATCCTCCCTATAATTGAGAGGTCTAACAATAAGGTAATTTTAAATTACCTTTAAAATCAATCAAGTAATTAATTTATTAAATTTAAGGAGTACCAATGTCAGAAAAATTCAAGCGAGATAAACCGCACGTAAATGTCGGAACTATAGGTCACGTAGACCATGGTAAGACTACCCTAACAGCCGCTATTACAGCAGTGCTAGCTAAAAAGGTTCCTAGCGCTATCAATCAGCCAGTTACCTATGATCAAATTGATAACGCCCCAGAGGAAAAAGAGCGTGGCATTACTATTGCTTCTTCACATCAGGAGTATGAAAGCGAAAAGCGCCATTATGCACATGTTGATATGCCCGGCCACGCCGACTATGTCAAGAACATGATTACCGGTGCTGCTCAAATTGATGGAGCCATCCTAGTAGTTTCGGCTGCTGACGGCCCTATGCCCCAAACCAGAGAGCATGTACTATTGGCCCGACAGGTTGGAGTGCCAAAAATACTGGTCTTTATGAACAAGATGGATATGGCCGACCCCGAGCTAGCTGATCTCGTAGAAATTGAAATCAGAGAACTCCTTGAAAAGTACGAATTTGACAAGGACGCGCCAATTATCAGAGGATCAGCACTTAAAGCCCTAGAAGGCGATGCTGCCAGTGAAGATTCTATTATGGAGCTTGTTAAGGCTATGGATGAGTTTATCCCTGAGCCTAAAAGAGAACTCGACAAGCCATTTTTGATGCCAATTGAAGATGTCTTTTCAATTAAAGGCCGTGGCACAGTTGCTACTGGTCGTATCGAGCAAGGCAAGGTTAATATTAATGATGATGTAGAAATCATTGGCATAAGAGACACCACCAAGACTACAGTTACGGGTGTTGAGATGTTCAAAAAACTCTTAGATCAAGGGCAGGCCGGAGACAATGTCGGAGTATTACTTCGAGGCGTTGAGCGCGATGATATTGAGCGTGGGCAAGTACTAGCAAAGCCAGGCTCAATAACCCCACACACTGACTTTGAATGTGAAGTATATGTTCTTAAGAAAGATGAAGGCGGACGCCACACACCATTTGTTAAGGGCTACAAGCCACAATTCTACTTCCGCACCACTGATGTAACTGGTGAAGTTGAATTGCCAGAAGGCACAGAAATGGTTATGCCAGGGGACAACATTAGCGTAGTAGTTAAGTTACTAGCCCCTATTGCTATGGATGAAGGCCTACGATTTGCAATTCGAGAGGGTGGTAAGACCGTTGGAGCCGGCGTAGTAACTAAGATTCTCAAGTAATATCATAGAAAGCACCTTTTTAATATGCCAGACAAACTAGAAAAGCAAAGAATCCGAATCAAACTGAAAGCTTATGACAATAAGATTATTGATCAATCTTCTAAGCAGATTATAGATGCAGCTATTCGTACTGGAGCAAGCGTAGTTGGGCCAATCCCACTTCCTACCAAGAAAGACAAGTACACCGTGCTTACCAGCCCGCATGTATATAAGGACGCCCGTGAGCAGTTCGAGATGCGAACCCACAAGCGCTTAATTGAAATTTATGATCATAATCCCAAGACTATTGATAGCCTCACAAATCTGAGCCTACCCAACGGCGTAAATATTGAGATTAAGATGTAAAAATCCTACCTCATTACACTCTAACCCCTACTAGAGGGGTTAGAGTGTGGCGGTTGGTATAATAGTACTATGATAATAAGTGTTGAAATCGCAGGGAAAACTGCTGGTTCTAAGCTCTTGCTTTAAGAATAGCTACTAGTAGGCCGGAACATGCTGAGGTTGAGTTGGAAACTACTTTGCTTGGATATAGTGGAGCAATATTGCATGTCAGTCATGATAATTACTTCCGTAATAAGCTAGGTGGGGAAACTATTAATATTTAATTATATTTTGCCTTCTTGCCAAGTGTGCTAAGTGCGACTAGAATAATTAGTAGAGTAATAATAACTTAATAATTAACGAGGAGATATTAATCATGCCAGAGGATAAGAAAGTAAATAGTGACAATGACAAGCTAATGGGAATTTTGGCTTACTTAGGGGTACTAGTAATAGTGCCAATAATTGCCGGTGGTAATAGTAAATTTATTAAGTACCATGCTAATCAAGGCCTGGCAAATATACTCTTAGCAGTAGCTATATTTGCTATAAGTTTGGTCGTTGCTGTGGCTCTGCCCATACTAGGCATGTTGATGTGGGTAATTTACTTTGCCCCAACGGTGCTAGCTATTATAGGCATTATAAATGTGGTCAATAATGAAATGAAGCCACTGCCAGTAATTGGTGGTGTTACGCTACTTAAATAAGCAAAAATATTAGCTAACCTAAACTATAAAAGACGCCCCTACTTTAAGGGTATCTTTTAAAAAGTAATTGTTGACATACCTGGTGATAATCTGATACAATTAGCTCTGACTTTTACTTTTCTATTTAATATTTTATTTAATATTTTAGCGAGTAGAAAACTGAGAAGTGATTAGGTCCTGGATTGCCATGGCGGCAAGCAGGAAACCAATCCGCTTACTCAGATTTTATTATTTAATAAGCAAGGAAATATGAAAGCTTTACTAGCTAAAAAGGTTGGAATGACCCAAATATTTGATACTAGCGGAGTCCGAAGCGGTGTAACCGTTCTTGAAGCTGGTCCTTGTGTTATTGTTAGACTAAAATCAATCGAAACAGATGGCTATAGTGCTGTTCAAATTGGCTTTGGGGAATCCAAAAAGCTTTCCAAGACCCAAGCTGGTCAGCTCAAGGCCTCTGGCGCTAGCAGTACTACCCTAAAGGAAGTCCGTAGCACCGATATCATTGCCGAAGTTGCTAAAGGGACAAAGCAATCAGCACCACTCAAGGTTGGCGATCACCTTACAGTTGAGCTATTTGAGGTGGGCGATAAGGTAGTTGTATCTGGCATATCAAAGGGCAAGGGATTTGCTGGTACTATTAAGCGCCACAATTTCCACCGTGGTCCAAAAACTCATGGTAGTCATAATTATCGTGGGCCTGGTTCAATCGGCGCTGGATATCCTCAGCATGTATTTAAAGGCTTTAAGATGTCTGGTCAAATGGGCCAC
>JBCLLP010000003.1:0-46366 GCA_039738615.1 Candidatus Saccharimonadia bacterium | reverse complement strand
ATCTGAGCTTCGTGGCATTGTAGCTAAGGCCGGCGTTAGGGATATTAGTGTCACTACAAGTGGTAGTGATAAGCTCCTGGTTAGGTACAGCGATAAGGACTCTGGAGATTCGGAGCTGGTCCATCAAAACATCAAAACCCTTCTAGCACAGAGCAACATCAGTGAGACTTCTTTTAGCTCTGTGGGTCCTTCAGTTAGTCGCGATATCACCCGCAATGCCTTACTCGGAGTGGGTATGGCCTCACTGGCGATACTATTGTATGTAGCCTTTGCCTTTCGTAATACCCCACCTCCAGTCAGCCCTTGGAGCTTTGGGGCAACGGCAATTGCGGCATTATTACATGATGCATTATTTGTGCTTGGAGTCTTTGCAATACTCGGGCATTTCTTTGGGGTCCAGATAGATAGCTTGTTTATAACGGCCATTTTGACGACTATTGGCTTCTCGGTCCATGATACTATCGTAGTTTATGACAGAATTAGAGAAAATCTCCGTCGAGTTAATAAGCCCTTTGAGGAGGTTGTTAATATATCAATCAACGAAACCTTTGCCCGCTCGCTAAATACCTCTATAACTGTAATCATCGTGCTGCTGGCATTTTATATGTTTGGCGGAGAGTCAATTAGGTACTTTATATTGGCGCTACTGATAGGAGTCATATCTGGTACTTATTCCTCGATATTTAATGCGGCACCACTGCTAGTGGTCTATAATAACTGGAAAATCAAAAAGTCCCAATCACCGGTGATTAGTAAAAATAAATAGGCTTTATTATTAAAATTGATGGTGCAGTTAAGCCCAGTAAATATCCCAGTAAAGATATAATGCTAGTGCTAAAATAGCTAAAGCTACAAGGCTAGCTATTATCCAAATCCAGCCATTATTTGAGCTATGTCTGCTAGCTGAATGCTGGGAATTGACGGAGTCCTTGGTGTTGGAAATGCCAATGGAGGGGCTTGATGATAGTGGCTCAATAGCTGGGAGTGGAGCACCAATATTATCGTTGTCTTGCATGCTCGGCTCATCGGCAATGGCTAGAGTCTGGTGAGGGTGGGGTGGTGATAGCTCAGGCACTAAGAGCCGCTTTAGGATAGATCGCATTGGATTTGGGGTAGTATCTGGAGCCAATGGACTGACAGAGCTAGCAGTATAACTACCTGAAGCCACTGTGACTTTCTCGATGCTAGGTAGGGTAGTTATTTGAGCCATAGAGTCACTAGATGTGTAGAACCTCTGGAGATTGCCACAGTTTGAGCACAAATATCCCACCAAGCTTGGCGTCATAGTTGTATTACATTCTGAGCAGTATCTATCCATATATCTTTCTAATGGTTATTAAGTTAATTCTAGCACATAAATCATAACTACAAAAGCCGTTGTTAATTTAACAATTGGTGATATAATAGTAGATAAGTAAGTTAGGAGTGAGTAAAAAACATAAATGCTACAGTATTTTATTACATCCAAGACCAGACGCAAGATTATTACCCTATTTAGTAAGTATCCTGACTATCGGATACATATTAGAGGTCTGGCAAAAATTACCAAAGAGGATCCTGGGAATATTAGCCGAGAGCTAGCAAGGCTCGAGAAGATTGGTTATGTTAAGGCTTTTAAGGAAGCTAACACCAAGGTTTATGGAGTCAACCAAAACTTCATACTTTTTAAGGAGTTACAAAATATGGTCCTAAAGACATCTAGTAAGAGGGTATGATGTGATTTAAAAATAAAAAGGAGTGGTTATGAAACAAATACAAAAAATAATCAATAATATTAAGCGCTATGAATTTATTTCTGATAAAAAGCAAAAAAATTCTGATACTAGGGCGTACCTAGAAAGCCAACGAAAGCGCTATATAGCTACGGCTCCAGATAATTTTAAGTCAAGATCTAGCTCGTACTTTTTCTCGCAGAACTAAAAAGCTCGTTAATTTAGTATTTTATGGCGTAGTAGTCTAGACTATATTTATGCCTAAAACTATCTGGGATAAATCTCTGGCCATTGATGTTGATATAATTAGCGATGTCGCTAGTGATTTGTTATTGAAACGAGGTTTAAGTAGCCAGGAGGCTAATGAGTTTGTTATTGCTAGCTATGAAGATGGCCTGCATGACCCCTATGGGCTAAAAGATATGGACAAGGCCGTTAAGAGAATACTTCTGGCAATCAAAGAAAAACAACAAATTACAATTTATGGAGATTATGATATAGATGGGCTTAGCTCTTGTGCACTACTCTATGACGCCCTAAGCCAGATGGGATCCAAGCCAGCTCTGTATATACCAGATAGATTTGACGAAGGCTATGGACTCAATACCAAAGCACTTGAAAAGCTCAAGGCTCAAGGAGTGGATTTGGTAATTACGGTAGATTGTGGCACTACGGCCCATAAGCAGGCTAGCCAGGCTCACAAGATGGGGCTTGACTTGATTATTACAGACCACCATGAGCCGGACGGAGATGCCCCTAAGGGTGCGGTGGCTTGCGTTAACCCCAAGCTTACTAAGGAAAGTAAATTGAGAGATTTGGCAGGAGTTGGCGTGGCGTTTTATTTGGTGAGAGCCCTAATTCAAAAATCCAAGCTATTTAAGCCCGGCCAGGAAAAGTGGCTACTAGATTTGGTGGCACTAGGAACTATCTGTGATGTGGTGCCGTTAGTGGGAGACAATAGAGTGCTGGCTAAAAATGGGCTAAAAGTACTTAAAATATCACGACGAGTTGGTATCATCGCACTTGCCACCGCTAGCGGTGTTGATTTATCATTAGCCAGCGAAACAGACCTAGGGTTTAAGCTAGGGCCTCGCCTTAATGCCGCTGGCAGGCTAGCCCATGCCAGGAAAGCTCTTGATTTGCTAATATCAACGGATATTAAAGACGCCACTAAGATTGCCCAGGAGCTCAGTGAGCTCAATACCAAACGCCAAGAAGACACCAAAACTATCTATGCCGAGGCCAGTGAGCAAGCCAAGCAATATAAGAGCCAGCCGATACTAGTGTTATCTAGCCCCGATTGGTCACAAGGAGTAGTGGGCATAGTAGCAAGTAGGATTGCCGAAAAGTATCATAAGCCTACAATTATCTTACAGGAGCTAGGCAAGACAGCTAAAGGCTCAGCCAGAAGCTTTAACACTTTTAATATAGTTCAGGCAATTCAATCTTGCCATAAAATCATAGAAAGCTTTGGAGGGCATAGCTTTGCTGCTGGACTTAAGCTAGATACGGAAAGAATAGGCGAACTGAGGTACCGGATCGTAGAGTACACTATTGCCAATATGGATGTCAAAAACAATTTTAAGACCCTGCCTGTGGGCATTAAACTAACTGGCACCCAAGCCTCGCTAGAGCTCTATGAGCAAATAGCTAAACTAGCACCCTTTGGCAATTCTAATAAAAAGCCCTATTGTTGTGGAGTGTATGAAGTAGAGCAAATTAGGCTGGTGGGGAGCGATGCCTCTCATTTGCGATTATTATTGCGCGACGAAAACAATATAACTCATACGGCTATTGGGTTTGGTATGGCCAGTAATTACGGGTGGCTACAAAAAGGCCATAATATTGAGGTAGTATTTGAGCTCTCAGAAAATATTTGGCAAGACCGCAAAACGCATCAGCTAGAGCTAATTGATATGCACCCTAGCGAGCACAAAAATAGTACATACAAGCCTAATTAAGGCATATATTTATAACTGCCTACTCCTTTAGAGTGCTACCCTATGTCATATTTGCAGGGAATTATATAGGCTACATACCTAAGGCTATGTATCGCTTTATGTGGCGTGGACATTTTTATATAATCCCAAAATTATACAGCCTAGCACGCCAAACATTCATTAAAAAACTAGTTTTATAGTAGAATAGTAATATGTCACAATCAAAGTATCAAAAGCCACGTGGAATGCAGGATCTCCTGCCAGCCGACCAAAAGCTCTGGAGCTATATTACCGAGACTTATGTTCGAATATGTAGAGATGCTGGCATTGACAGAATTTCTACACCCATCCTAGAAAGCACGGAGCTATTTACTGGAGCCGTAGGTGAGCAAACTGAAGTGGTCAGCAAGGAAATGTATAGCTTTATGGATAAGTCTAATAATAGCCTGACGCTCAAGCCGGAGAGTACTGCAGGCATGGTCCGGGCTTACATCCAGAATGGGCTGGCTAGCTTGCCTAAACCAGTAGCGCTATATTATATTGAACCCCACTTTCGCTATGAGCGTCCGCAGGCTGGACGATATCGCCAGCACCACCAATTAGGCCTAGAGATATTTGGCGATGCTAATGCCACTAGTGATGTCCACACCATTAGCCTCGGCTCAAGAGTGCTCACTACTTTAGGAATCGAGCATAATGTAGCTATCAATAGTATCGGTACTCTGGACGACCGCAGTAAGTACGTGGCTGTTTTACAGAGGTATTTTGAAAAGTATAGTAAGGATTTGCCAGATAATAATTTAGCCCAGCTAGGCACTAATCCACTCAGGATACTTGATAGCAAGGACAGCAAAATAATAGAGATGATAGTAGATGCTCCCCATATTCTAGACTATTTGAGTAAGGATTCATCGGTACGATTCCAGTCAATTCTTGAGATGCTAGAGGGCTGCGGGATAAGCTATGAGCTTAATTCTAGGCTGGTCAGGGGGCTAGACTACTACAACGATACGGTGTTTGAGTATGTCTCCACGGGCAATCAGGCCCGTGATAGCCTTGGAGGAGGAGGGCGCTATGATTCTCTGGTGAGCCAGCTAGGAGGGGTTGATACGCCAGCCGTCGGCTTTGGATTAGGTCTCGAGAGACTCAAAATGGAATTAGAGGCTAATGGGTTTCAGCCCGACGAAAATGGCGTGGATGTTTTTGTGGTTGCTATTGGCAAAGACGCTACAAATTATGCTGAGGTTATCTGCGAGTTATTGCTTGATGCCAGCATCAAGACAAGTGCTAATTTTACTAAAAAATCCATTGGCGACCAGTTGGCAATCGCAGCCAAGAAAAAAGCCCGTTATGCAGTAGTGATTGGCAATCGCGAAGCCAAGCTTAATGAGGTCATAGTCAAGGATATGAGCTCCGGGAATCAGCACACCGAAAAGCAAGACACACTAGTTAAAAACCTACATAGCATACTTAAGGCTTGAGTTTTATGGCATTATCAGCTAAAATGATACAGATTACAGATACAACTAATATTTAAGGAGCATAATTTGTTACAGGTCACCAGAAAAGACGACGAGTCGGTAGAAAACCTCATTAGAAGGTTTAACAAGAAAATCATCCAGTCAGGCATTTTAACTACCGCCCGACAAAAAAAATACTTCCAGAAACCTATCTCTAAGACCGAAGCTCGACAGATAGCTATTCGCAAAAGAATCCGCAAAGAACAGAAAATCCGCGAACTAATCAGAGCTCAGTAGTGGAACTAACCGATCAGCTGGAATTTGACTTAGCAGAGGCGATGAAGCTTCGAGATGAGGTTAGGATTACAACCCTGCGTTTGCTTAAAAGTGCGATGAAGAATTATGAGATCGAGCTAGGGCATGACCTGACTATGCCAGAGGCCTTGGCAGTCCTCCAAAAAGAAGCCAAAAAACATCAAGATTCTATTAGCTCCTACCAAACAGCTAGTCGCCAGGACTTAGTGGACGAGGAGAAAGCTGAGCTAGAGGTGATAGAGCAATATTTGCCAGAGCAAATGAGCCAAGAGCAAATTGAAAAGGCCGTAGCTAGTGCCATTACTGAGATTAACGCCCAAGGCCCAGCAGATATGGGCAAGGTTATAGGGATGGTCTTTCAAAAGACTAACGGCCAAGCAAATGCTAGTATTATTGCTCAAGTAGCCAAGCAAAAATTGAGCTAGACTATGACAATAAGATTTAATGTTGAAGGCAAAAGCCCACTAACGCCAGGCCAGCTGGACTCAATTGCTTTAGCTATTTGTGAGAATCTCAAAGAGCAGCAATCGGTCACAATAGGCTTAAGCGTTGTTAGCTCTAAAACAATTCGCCAGCTTAATAGGCGCTACGCTGGCAACGACTACACCACCGACGTTTTAAGCTTCCAGTACAATAGTAATGACCAAGCCGAGATACTGGGAGATATTGCGGTTTGCGAGGATATCGCCAAAGTCCAGGCTAGAGAGCATCACCAAGATTTAAAGTCCGAGCTATCCCTGCTTGTAATTCACGGCGTACTGCATTTGCTAGGATATGACCACCAGAATAACCAACAAATAGCTAGTCTAGATAAGCTTCAAGGTGGTATCATGAAAGTACTTAATTATGAATACAGAGATTTTAAATGGTAACAAAAGCAAGTTTTAAGTACGCCATTAGGGGCTTAAAGGAAGTTATAAGCTCCGAGCGTAATGCCCGTATTCACCTGGCGTTTGCCCTGATAGCAGTAATTTTATCGGTCTTATTAAAGGTATCCCCCACTCAATTTTTATTTGTAGTGCTAGCAATTGTGGTGGTTTTTTCAGCAGAAATACTTAATACCGCCATTGAGAAAACATTAGATTTAGTAAGCCAGGAGAACAACCATCTGGTGCAGATAATTAAAGATATGACGGCAGCTGGAGTATTAGTTACGGCACTTGGGGCAGTAATTGTAGCCCTGTTTGTCTTTGTGCCGCCGCTGTGGGATTTAATAATTAGCCTCAAAAGATGAAAAATCTATTGGTAATTATTGGCATGCCAGGCTCTGGCAAGGATACCCAAATTGCCATATTAGCCAAGCGACGAAGCCTTAGCGTGATACGAGTTGGCGATATGGTTCGTAAGCAATCCGAATCTGACCCGAGCCTAGCTGTTAGCCTGAAGGCCGGTGATTTAGCAGATAACGTAAAAGTCAATGCGCTACTAGAGCACGGTATAAATAGTGCCCCCCAAGGTTCATATATAGTATCCGATGGCTACCCACGGGTATTAGAGCAGGTCATTTGGCTGGCAGGCCAAATCTCCCCGGCTAAGCTGGTATTAGATAGAGTATTATTTATAAATATATCAGATGATGTAGCTAGGGGTAGGCTTCTAAAGAGAGGCCGTATTGACGATACCCTAGGTATTATTGAACATCGATTAGGGGTGTTCCATGCCCTTACAGATAAAGTTGTAGAATATTATCAATCTATGGGGGTATTGGTTGAAGTTGATGGTAGTGGTAGCCCAGAGGATGTATCAAGGGCAATTCAAGGGGCTCTGGGGTGGTAGCAATCAAAATTAAGACCGGCCAAGAATTAAAGGATATGACTAAAAGTGGGGAGATTTTGACGCAAGTTCTAGATAAATTATGCAAGTTGACTAAAGCCGGAGTAACCTCCCAGGAGTTAGATGGTGTTGCTGACGAATATACTCGTAGCCACGGGGCTGTGCCAGCTTTTTTGGGTTACCAAGGCTTTCCGGGTAGAGTTTGTGTTTCGGTTAATAATGAAATAGTCCATGCCCTCCCTAACAAAAGAAAATTAATGACTGGAGATTTGGTAGGGATTGATTATGGGGTATCTTATAATGGCATGATTACAGATGCTGCCAGGACTATTAGTATTGGAAGGCCCAGTAGGGATGGCAAGAAGCTAATGGCTGGATGCTATGAAGCGCTGGAGGCAGCAATAGCCTTGGTTAGAGATGGCGTTATGGTGGGCGATATAAGCTCAACAATTGAGCACAGCTTAAAGCGCCATGACCTCAAGGCGATTTATAGCCTTACCGGGCATGGGGTAGGCCACCAGCTTCATGAGGACCCCGTAATAGCTAATTATGGTAGGGCAGGTACGGGAGAGGTGCTTAGGGCTGGAATGACGATAGCCATAGAGCCAATAGCCTCAATTGGCACACATGACTTGTATTTGGCCCAAGACGGCTGGACTTATATGACTCGCGACGGCTCGCTAAGTGCGCAGTTCGAGAACACGCTATTAGTTACTATGGATGGTTGTAAGGTACTCGCTAGCTAGCCTTGCCAGCCGTAGCATAGAATGAGTATAATAATAATATATGATGGCTAAGAACGAAGAAACCTTTGTTGGTTTAGATATCGGGACAAGCAGAGTTATTTGCGTGGTTGGCTTACACCAGCAGGATTCGCCCACCCCCAGCATTATTGGCCTTGGTGAAGCTATTACGTCTGGGTTAAGGCGAGGAGTCGTAGTAGATGTTGAGGAGACAGTCAGCTCTATTAGCGCTGCCCTTGAGGGTGCTGAAAGGATGAGTGGCATCCCTATAGGTAGAGCTACTGTTGCCGTTGACGGAGCCCATATAGAGAGCCTTAATTCGCGTGGAGTCATTGCCGTTTCTAGGGCAGACCACGAGATAACCAAAGAGGAATTGGCTCGGGTTGAGCAAGCATCTTCGGCAATAAATCTTGAAGCTAACAGGGAAATATTGCAGGTTTTACCAGGAAGCTATATTGTCGATGGACAAGAAGGTGTTGTGGACCCTGTCGGTATGAACGGCGTTAGGCTAGAGGTCGATACACATATCATAACGACGGCCTCTCCGGCCCTTAAGAACCTCCAAAATGCCATATTTCGGTCAGGCGTCCAGATCAATAATCAAATAATAGTCCCATTAGCAGCTGCTAGAACAGTGCTTACTAAAAAACAAAAAGAAACAGGCGTAGCATTGGTACATATTGGCTCAGAAACTACTGGGCTTGTTATATTTCAGGAAGGAAACCTCACCTATAGTACTATAATGCCTTTTGGGGCTAACTATATTACCAAGGACCTGGGCTACGCCCTACATACTAGTATCGATATCGCCGAGAAGGTAAAACTTAAATACGCTACGGCACATAAACCCAACCCCAGAAACCAACAAAAGATTGATCTGGCTGAGTTTGGGGGCAAGGGGATAGTTTATAAGCACGACATAGATAAAGTAATATATGCCCGTTGCAATGAGATGTTTACAATTATAGCTAATTCTATCTCTAGGGTAGACAAAAAAGGGCAACTAGCCGCAGGTGTAGTATTGACAGGTGGAGGTGCAAATATGCCCGAAATAGCTGATTTTTTAGAAAGCTATGTCAAACTCCCTACATCTATCGGATCATCTCGTAAGTACACTGGGGTAACTGATAAAATTAATGATCCAGGCTATGCTGCAGCTATTGGCCTGATGCTGGAAGATATGGATAGTCCTAGTGAACAAAGGACTAAAAAGCTGAGTGGGATTGTAGGTAGGGTAGCATCTAGGGCCAAATCTGTGCTAAAAAGCCTAATGCCCTAGGCATTAGGAGGTAGTTAGCTACCGGACTTTTGTAATAGGCTTTTGCTAAGAAAGCCCGTAGCAGGGCTTTTTTAAACTGTTGGGTATTGAGCACAATCATTATTACAACGAACACATTAATTATAGCTTAAAATTAACAAAAAAACTTGAACAAATATATTGCATAAGCTAGATGCATCGGGTACAATAAGAGTATCTTTTTAGTAGACTCAATGTTTGCAGGGAAGGTATGTGGTAAGGCAAATGTATCTGGAGGGCCCGTGAAGCCTTCCCAAGCAATTATAATAAAGTGAGGTATATAAATATGGCAGAAATCCTACCAGAAATTGAAACTTTCGCTCGTATCAGGGTTGTTGGTATTGGCGGCGGTGGCGGTAATGCCCTTAATGGAATGGTTCAATCCAAACTTAGGGGGATTGATTTTATTGCTGTTAATACGGATGCTCAGGCCCTTCATCACTCGCAAGCTAGCATTAAAGTTCATATTGGCAAGGAAGCTACTAGAGGCCTAGGGGCTGGATCTAGCCCTGAAATAGGAAGGCAAGCTGCCGAAGAGAGTGAAGAGGCTATATTTAATGCCTTAAAGCACTCGGAGATGGTTTTTATTACCGCTGGCTATGGCGGTGGTACTGGCACTGGAGCGGCTCCGGTGGTGGCTCGAATCGCCAAAGAGATAGGGGCTCTAACAGTAGCAATTGTGACTAAACCATTTTCATTTGAAGGCACTCGCCGGCGTAAGATAGCTGAAGCTGGTATTGATGAGCTTAGAGATAAGGTAGACACGCTAATTGTTATTCCTAATGATCATTTATTGCAGCTCGTGGATCGTAAGACTACTCTGCTAGATGCCTTTAGTACTGTTGATGATGTACTAAAGAAGGGTGTTCAGGGTATTGCCGATTTAATTACCGTCAATGGCTTGGTGAATCTAGACTTTGCTGATGTAAAGTCCATTATGAGTAATGCCGGCTCGGCACTAATGGGGATTGGACAGGGGTCTGGAGAGACTCGAGCAATTGATGCCGTAAAAATTGCCATGGACTCACCCTTACTTGACATATCCATACAGGGGGCTAAGGGAGTGCTAATCAATTTTACAGGTGGCCGAGATATGGGTATGCATGAAATTGAAGAGGCCGCTAAGCTCATTCACGACTCTGTTGATCCTGAAGCTAATATTATATGGGGAACTGTCCTTGATGAAGATATGGTTGGAGAGATAAGAGTAACGCTTGTGGCAACTGGCTTTGATACCGATCACAATTCTCACTCCATACCTGCTCAGCCCAGCGAACCTACCGACGAGCAAGACGACGATTTGCCCACCAGCAATGATGATTTATTAGTGAATGATCCTTTTGGGTCTACAGCATCTCCTAGGGATGAAGATGACCCATTCATCAAAGAAAGCATCGTTGATAATCATGAACTTGATTTTGACGCCGATATATTTAAAGATGAATCGGAAACTTCGGGTATTTCGGACAAACCTATCATTAGTATCCTAGAAAAGAGTCCCGATGATGATAGTAAATATGAACGACCAACCTATGACAGAACAGGCGTTAAGATTGGTGAGCCCAAGAATGATGACAACGACAACGACAGAATCCCTAACATTGTTAAAAAGAAATTATAGGTATTCCAGGTGAAGTGTCCTGACTGTAGCGCTCAAACTAGCAGAGTTCTGGAGTCTAGAGAGGTCGATGATGGACTTTCTATTCGTCGCCGTCGTGAATGCAGTGAATGTAGCCGTCGTTTTACAACGTATGAGAGGCCAGAAGTAGCTAACCTTATGGTGATCAAAAAAGGTGGTGAGAGGGAATTATTTAGTCGCCAAAAACTTTCAGGAGGTATTTATAAAGCATTCGAGAAGCGCCCAGTATCAGCCGATAAGATTGAAGAAGTTATATCCGAGATAGAACGCCAGGCGAGAGGGCTAGATAAAGTTGAGTTAGCTACTCGTAGGCTTGGCCAAATAGCCATGGATGTGCTTTTAGCTACCGATGATGTGGCGTATGTAAGATTTGCGAGCGTATATCGGAGTTTTACAAGCATTGGTAGCTTTGAGAAGGAATTAAATAAAATCAAGAAACTTCATAATTAATATTGCTATGTTATTATAGATAAATGAAGGCATTATTATTCTCGTCAGGCATAGATAACCCAGAAAGTATTGAAATTCAAAAACTGCTCACTAGTCTAAAGCAGAATAGTATTAGTATAAACAAGATAGATATCAATACTCGTCGAGGTAGTGAGATGGGATCTACCTATGAGATTTTATCAGTTCCTGCGCTTGTATTGTTGCGCGAGGACGGTGGCGTACAGGGCATATGGCAGAGCGATATGCCCAGTAGCGACCAGCTACACGAAGCCATCGGCTTTATCTAGTATTAATGAATTTTTAGGGCTATAATGATAGTGCTAGAAAGTGTTCTAAAGTATAGACGAACGGTAATCAGCCGTAAGTGCGAGTAATTCGCAGCATAGCCAGAAGAAAGCCCTTTAGTTAAAAGTTAGTAGAGCTGGCCGTATGAACCACGTAAGCGTTCTAAAATGAAGTGCCCTTTTTTAAAGGGAAAGTCAGGTGGTACCGTTCGCAGCTACTGTGAACCCTGGCACCGCTCCGAAATACATCGGATTATTGCGGTGCTTTTTGCTAGTAAAGGATAAATATATGAAAAAACTACCACCATATCAAGCTAATTCTATAGAAGAGGAGATGCTCCAAGTATGGGAGCAAGAGCAGACATTTACAAAATCCCTGGAGCAGACCAAAAAGGGCCAGCCGTTTATCTTCTATGATGGGCCACCTTTTGCTAATGGCCTACCACATTTTGGGCACAGCCTAGTCACGAGTATTAAAGACTCTATTGGTCGCTACCGGACTATGCAGGGTCGGTATGTGTCCCGGCGCAATGGCTGGGACGGCCATGGTCTACCAGTAGAGTTTGCGATAGAAAAGCAATTAAACATTTCTGGTAAAAAACAAATTTTAGAGTATGGTATAGGTAAATTTAATCAGGGTTGTCGAGATTCTGTTTTTTCATACAAGAGAGAATGGGAAGATTATTTTGATCGCATTGGACGCTGGACTGACAAGGAGAATGCCTACGCCACCATTGATATTAGCTATACCGAATCGGTTTGGTGGGCGTTTAAGCAAATATACGATAAAGGCTTAATTTATAAGGGTTATAAGTGCATGCCGTATTGCCCCAGATGCGAAACTCCACTAAGTAATTTTGAGCTCAATGAAGGCTACAAAGACGACATTACCGACCCTAGTGTTTATGTGAAGTTCAAGCTTAAGGATGAGACTGCGAGCTTGCTAGTCTGGACTACCACTCCCTGGAGTTTGCCCGGCAATACCGCCCTAGCCGTAAAGGCAGATGCAGAGTATGTTACGGTCCTAGTTAAAGACAAGGGTATTGAAGAGAAGCTGATACTAGCTAAGTCACGGCTAGAGTCTCTTAGTTCAGAAAATTATGAAGTACTCACGCAACTGACTGGGCTAGATTTGGTAGGCAAAAGTTATCAGCCATTATTTGCCCTAGCGGGCATAGAGGACAATAAAAATCTGTATAGAGTCTGGTCTGCCGATTTTGTAAGTATTGAGGAAGGAACGGGGGTCCTGCACATAGCACCAGCTTTTGGCGAGGACGACCTTGTTCATTGCCAGACAAATAATATAGCTGTTCTTAATACCATTGAGCCAGATGGTAAGGTTAAGCTAGGTATTGGGCTAGACGGCTTTGAGGGTAAGTTTTTCAAGGGAGCCGACCGAGCTGTGATTGAACAGCTCACCGAGAAGGGGATGATTTATATTGCAGAAACTTTTCAGCATACTTATCCATTCTGTTATCGATGTGAAGCTCCACTATTATATTATGCAATTGATACATGGTTTATAGCCGTATCAAAGATCCAAAAACAACTTCAAGACACTGCCAAGGAAATTAATTGGTCTCCGGGGCACATTAAGGATGGGCGTTTTGGCAAATGGCTTGGGGGTGCTAGGGACTGGGCAATATCTCGCAATCGCTATTGGGGAGCGCCTGTCCCTATCTGGGTTAATGAGCAAGACGACTCAGATTATATCGTGATAGAGAGCATCTCCCAGCTGGCTAGCCTTGGCGTTGATACATCCAAGCTGAGCGACCTACACCGGCCATTTATAGATGATATTATAATTTTAAAAGGCGCTAAGACCTACCGCAGAGTAGAAGAGGTTATAGACTGCTGGTTCGAATCTGGGGCTATGCCTATTGCTCAGCAACACTACCCCTTTGACAATAAGACGGAGTTCGAGGCAAGCTTCCCAGCTGACTACATAGGGGAAGGCCTAGATCAAACGCATCTATGGTTCTATGTACTCCACGTAATTTCTACAATCATCTTTGATAAGCCAGCCTATAAGAATGTTCTAGTAAATGGAATGATTTTAGCTCCAGACGGCCAAAAGCTTAGCAAAAGGCTTCAGAACTATCCTCCAATTAGCGAGGTATTTAACCTTGAAGGAGCTGATGCGTTGCGTTATTATTTGCTCTCAAGCATGCCAGCAGTATCAGCTGATTATATGCGTTTTGATAGGGATGCCGTTAAGGATATCAGCCGTAATTTATTTATGACACTTTACAATAGCGCGTCTTTTTTATGTATGTATACCGAAATTGACAGCTGGGAGCCTACTAGCCTGGATGCACCCACAAAGCTTACCAACCCGCTAGATAGCTGGCTGGTGGCAAGGGTTAATCAAACGATTATAGCTACTACTGACGGGGCTGATTGCTATGAGCTTAGCAAGGCTAGTTGGCCTATCTATAAGCTAGTAGATGATATTTCTAATTGGTATGTGCGTAGAAGTAGACGACGATTCTGGAAATCAGAGGATGACAGCGATAAGCTGGAAGCTTACAAAACACTTCACTGGGCACTATTAACTACCTGTCAATTACTAGCTCCCTGGGCACCTTTTATGAGTGATTGGCTGTATCGTCATTTGACTGCCGATATTGCGCCTGCACCGCAATCAGTCCACCTTTCTAGCTGGCCCAAAGCCGGCACGATTGGCGAGGATGCATTGGCTAATATGGAGCTAGTTAGGGCTTATGTGAATGATGGCTTGGCTGCTCGCGCAGAGGCTAAGATTAAGGTCAGACAGCCACTTAGCCAGGCGGTAGTAGCCGGCCCTAGCGAGTTAGAGGGCGCACTACTGCTAATTATTGCCGAGGAACTCAATGTAAAAAAGGTGCTGGCTAAAAAATCTCAAAAATCATCAGTGATACTGGACACACATATTACTCAATCATTAAGCAATGAGGGTACGGCTAGGGATATAATCCGTAATATCCAGTCATCACGCAAGGAGGCTGGATTGTTGGTAGAAAACCGCATTAAACTGGCTGTTATTAGTTCATCTAAAAAAATTAATCTGGCTGTAGGTGAGTTCCAGGATATGATAGCCCAGGAAACACTTTCAAAAGATTTCTCACCCACCAAAAAATCGTATAAGTTCACAAAAAGCGCCAATATTGATGGCCAGGAATTAACTATTGAACTGGAGAAATATGAATCGTAGGTCGCTGGGTAGGCTTGGTAATTATGACAATCTATTACTGGCTGGCTCGACCTTATTGGTAGTGCTGGGCTTAATAGTATTGTATTCATTAGGCATTAAGGCCAAACAGGTATCCAATCAGCTAGATACTACAAGACAAATAGTCTATGCCCTTATAGGGCTATTATTACTAGTAGTTGCGTCCAGAAATGACTACCGAATATTACGAAACTATAGCGGCGTATTGTATGTTTTTATGCTGGTCTCACTCTTGGCTGTGGAGATTTTTGGCGCCACTAGGCTGGGTGCTACTCGTTGGATTGCCATGGGGCCTTTTCAATTTCAGCCATCAGAGTTAGCTAAGTTAATACTAATTATTGTATTGGCCAAGATGTATGCTCAAAATTTTGACTTTACCAATCAGCTGAGGTTTTTAGTGAGGTCTATAATATACTCTCTTCCGGCAATATTCTTGGTACTAGTGCAGCCAGATTTGGGCACAGCAGTAGTGATGGGGTCAATATGGGTAGTGATGACATTATCTATCAAGGTTAAAAAGCTATATATCCTTGGCTTATTAGTATTATTGGTAGTCTCTGTACCGATTATTTATCCTAGGCTCCAATCCTATCAGCGTCAACGCGTTAGTACATTCTTACAACCTACCGCCGATCCTGGCGGAGCAGGCTACAATGTTAATCAAGCCATTATTGCCGTAGGGTCAGGTGGGCTGACAGGCCAGGGATTAGGATCGGGAGGTCAGAGCCAGGGTAATTTTCTGCCCAGCTCGCACACTGATTTTATTTTTGCTGTCTTATCGGAAAAGCTTGGTTTTGCTGGTGGCATAGTCGTAATATTATTATTTGTAGCAGTAATCGTTAGAATGGTGATTGACGCCAGCAAAAGTCAAGATCGTTTTGGTAGTCTGCTCTGTATTGGAATCGCCACGATGTTTATTGTGCATGTCTTAATTAACATTGGTATGAATTTAGGCATTATGCCTGTCACCGGAATTCCCCTGCCATTTATATCTGCTGGTGGCACCAGCCTAATGGTTAGCTTACTTGCGGTGGGTATCGTGGAGAGCGTCTATATCAGGCGAAGAGGGCGAGTGTTAAAAGAAGAAGAGCTAGTATAGTGAGTAAAAGAAAACTAGTATTTGGTGGGCTAGCGCTGATTGTTCTAGGTCTAATAGTGAGCCCTAAATTTAATGATAAACCACCAGCCCTAGCCCAGGATATCTATGAAATTAAGCAAGTTATAGACGGTGATACTATTGAGATTACTCGCTATGGCAAGCCCGAGAAGGTTAGATTCATTGGGCTTGACACCCCTGAGACTCTTGACCCCCGTAAACCCATGCAGTGTTATGGCAAGGAGGCCTCCGATAATTCCAAAAAACTTCTGTCAGGTCAGAAAGTTAGGATAGAGTTTGATCCTGTAGTGGGCGAACGAGATAGGTATGGTAGGCTACTGGCATATATTTGGCTTAATAGTGAGTTGGTTAATTTAGGGCTCATTAGAGAAGGCTTTGCCCATGAATATACGTATCGTTCCCAGAGCTATAAGTACCAAAATCAATTCAAGGAAGCTGAGGGCTTAGCTAAACAAGCGCAAGTTGGGTTTTGGTCGCCACAAACTTGTGGGGGAGTCACAAAGTAAATTAATACTTCTAGCTAGTTTGACGGGGAGTATTTTTTAGCCTTAGCCATAGCCGATTACCAAGATTTGTGCGCATGGCTAGGTATTGGGCCCCCATTCCAAGTAAGGATATGGCCAGTGCCAGGCCGGCCACCTCAAGGCTAATTGGCTCAATACTAAAAATTGAGCCAAGTGCTGGAAACATAAATAATCCAAACATCATAAAGGCAATGCCGATAAAACTACCATAGATAATTCTTTGCTGAGATGCTGATTTGTCGGCGCCGATGGCGTCAGGAATTATTGCTATTGAATAAATACTCATCACCATAAAAATTACAAGCGTACCCATATTAAGAGCAGTACCACTAAGTAATAACAAACTTTTTAGTAATACAAAAGATAGTAGGCTAAAAGTAGCTATTAAAAGGGCGTTCATTATAGAGAACGGTAGAGTTCGCTGCAAGAAGCTTAGCTCATTAACACTTCTATCACGGTGGCGAGGTTGCAATAGCCAAAGCAGTAGCGGGAAGCTTATTATAAAAATATTGAGTAGCGTAATATTACGAGGAGAGAATGGGTAGTCGCTAGCTAGCACTAATGACCCAAAAATTATCAAAATCCCGGACCATACGCGAGTAAAGAATAAGCAAGCTACCATTTCTAATGTGGTAATAATACTATCAGAGAGCTCAATTCCCCTAGGTATGGCCGAGAAGGAATTATTGACTAATACCACATCAGCTATTTGTCTAGTGGCTGGCGCTCCATCAAACATGGCTATGCCAATATCTGCTTTTTTAATCGCCAGAGCATCATTTGCTCCGTCACCAATCATTGCTACGATCGCACCGCTGGCCTGAGCCGCTTCAACTATGCGTTGTTTTTGGGCCGGCAGTATTCTGGCAAAGAGAGGCTTGTGGGTTAATAATATTGCTAGCTCGGCGTCGTTAATTTTATCGAGCATCGGGCCCGTTATGACATCTTTGCCATGATTTATTTTTGCCAAGTTGGCTATTGCTAGTACGGTGTGCTGGCTATCTCCAGAGATAACAACGACTTGTACGCCCCGGTTTTGTAAAAGGCTAATTGTACTAGCTGTGGAAGCTTTGAGCGGGTTGGATAATACCACCAACCCAACTATCTCCAGACCTCGGATGGTGCTGATATCATCTAGCTTGCCACTATCGGCTCTAGCAACGAAGAGTACTCTTTTGGCAGATTTGGATAACTCTTGGATTTTGGTGTTGAGCCATTTTTGTTGCTCAGTACCTAGCTTATGGATAAAGCTCTCGCTAGCTCCTATTACCACAAAGCTAGAACTCCCAAAAATCCTGAAGGCAGAATACTTGCGAGCAGAGGAAAAAGGTAATAGCTCGGAGGTCTTGAGTGCTCGGGCCTTACCGGCACAACCCTTAAGAGCATTATTGGTGGCCGTCTGGGATGACTCACTAGCTAGGTAAGTGGCAGTGTATTGGCGTAGCTTTTTATCACTATCGCTATCGTAGGCTATAAACTCATCAAAGACAGGTGAGTTCTCTGTTAGCGTGCCAGTCTTATCGATACAAACAATTGCCATTCGGCCTAATTTTTCGATGGCGTTTATTTGCTGAACAAGCACCTTCTTGGTGGCCATTCTAATGGATCCGTATACAAAAAAAGCGGTACTAGCCAATAGTAACCCTTCGGCTATTATGGTAGCGGCAATCGCGGCGATTTGCGTGAATCCACTAAGGATTGTTTCCCCACTTAGTAGAGTTTCAATTATTATAATAACGGCAATGACCGCTAGTGCAAGGGCCATTATTTGTATGAAGTGTAGGATGCTTGACTGGATAGGTGAAGTTGATAGTTGGTATTTTTTAAGATCCTTAGTCATTAAGGCAAGGTAGCTTTGCTGTTCAATTTTTTTGGCCTCAATACTGACGGTGCCGGCCACAATAATACTGCCAGCCAGTAGCGTGTCACCCTCAGACTTGGAAATGTTTTCTGATTCACCAGTTAGTAGGGCATCATTACACTCACAACCATTTGAATATTTTATTTGGCCATCTACGGGGCATTGATCGCCAAGCTTTAGCTCAACTATATCGCCAGGCCTAATCTCATCACTATAAACCACGGACTTTTGGCCGGAGCTAGTGATATGGTATTGAACTCTGGCTAGGGCCTGAAGTTTTTCTAGAGCAATTTTGGCTCTTAATTCCTGGACTATACCAAGTATGATATTAATCGCTAGTACTGCAATTAAAAATACCCCATCGCGACTGTTGCCTAACACTATTAGTATAATTGACAGCCCACCGATAATTATCACCACAAGTGAGAACAGGTTTCGTAGCAATATTGGGAGGGATTCTTTGATTACAATTTTGGTGATGGAATTTTTCATATTTAAGTATATTGTAACTGCTTAAGGGCTGAATGGCTAAAATTACTTTCTAGTTAGCTAGTAGGCTCCGGGCCAAAATTATCATACTGGACTTATGCAAGATAGCCCATTCCTGAGCCAAATCTGACCAGCTACAAATTCTTATTTTTCTCTCAATGTAGCTACGGCTACCCTTCGTGAAAACATAAAAGTTTTCGCTACCTCAGATATACCCCAGAAAATGTCCTACTTTACGTAAGTCCAGTCTATCAATAATATCAATAATTGCTGTACTATAGGTAGCATGGAACAGGAGTTAGATCTAGCCAAAAAACTTCGCGAGCGAGAGCTAATAGAGCGATTCAAAAAGATATGCCCTAGGTATTCGGACTGGGAGTTTGAATATTACTCCGAGAATCCTGATATGGTATATACAAAGGGCGCCAGTAGATTAGGCTTTGATAGCATTATAATATCAGACGATCAAGCCTCGGTGCAGTGTGTATATAGCCCAGAGCTGTGCAAGCTAACAATACCTGCTAATTTACCGCATGCCGAACGCCTAAACAAAATAGAGACTTTCTTTACTAATAAACTCTTTACGCATTTGCGACACTATAGCCTACCAACGGTGTTGGTTTTTACACTGGTGGATACCCAGAGCACATCATTTGCAGATATCATTAATATAGCTAAAAATTTTAAACTCCCCAAGCTAGATATTTATAATATCCAAAGTTATTATTTGTGTGATAACACTCAGTATGTCCAGGTAGCTTCAAGCTAGACCTGACGATATAAACAGTAAAATTATAAGCTTAAGTAAGTAACTATAAGGACTAGAGCTCAACATTAAAAGGCTTTAGCAAGAAGGATATATGTTACTATCTTTATCTTCTTTAATTGCTTTGCTATTAATATGTTCTTGCAGTACCAAAAGTGGGGACCTTGGGAAACTATCTGTATGGCGAGCGAGTATATATCATCCTTAGCTTAGTAGCTAAAACAGCTCTTGCCTAGCAGATATTTGCAGGGACCCTAAGACCCTAAAGCCAGCACCATAAAAAAGCGGATAGTAGCCTAGTACCCTACTATGTAGAGTTCTTGCTCGGCGCGCGTTACGGCAGTGTATAGCCAGCGTTGCCATTCATCTTGAGTCATTTTACTGAAGCGCTCCTCAAATACCAGCACTCGCTTGGCTTGAGAGCCTTGGGCCTTATGGACCGTTAGCCCGTAGCCAAAATCAAACAAACCGATTGTATCACCCTTGGGTCTTTTAGGTAGGGACTGGATGGTATTAGCAGCACCAAATTGTTCTCTAGGAGAGTAGCCGTTAAATTTGACACCATCAAAATCAGCTGTTATTAGCCACCACAGGCTTTCTTCGTCATCCTCTGGGGCGCTTATTGACTCTACAATCCCTAGCTGTCCATTGCTAAGTCCTGTTTCGCGGTTATTACGCAAACAAACTATTGAGTCGTTAGCCTGAGGGTTGGGGCTTTGAAAGCCTTTTAGCCCGCGGATATGGCTGTTGAGTTTTTGGCGGGTGTGATTATACCCACAGAGTATTAGAGTATCGGCGTTATGGCTCTGGAATATTTCTTCTATCACATCGCCGGTTAGTGGATCGCTGAGGCTGAGCTTTTCTACGCCCGGTCCGTAGGACTTAATAGGTATTAAGCCAGTCTCCCTGGCCATAGAGGCGACTGTTATAATTGGGCTATCGCTAGCCTGGCGCCATATTTGGCTGAGCTTAATGTTGGGCTCTAGCATTAAATTAAAGCCATTGCCAATAGGCGGGAGCTGGCCATGATCACCGACTGCCAGTACGGGCTTACCAAAGCTTAGTAGGTCCTGCCACAACTCCTCACTAACCATACTGGCCTCATCGACTATTATGATATCTACCTTTAGCTCGTCGCGCCTGCGCCATTTAGGTATTCCGTCGGTAGGGCTATCTGTGAAGTACATCAGGCTATGGAGGGTAGATACGCTATCTCCGCTATGGAGCATTTTGTCTTGACGGAGCCGGCGCCTTAGTACCAGCGCGGCCTTGCCTGTAAATGCCGCAAAACCCACCTTCATGTCTGGTAAATTATCCATTAAGACCTTGCGCAATACCGCTAGCAAAGTAGTTTTACCCGTACCAGCATACCCTCCTAGAGTGAGGTACTGAATCCCGCCATTATTATAGGCCTTTAGCCAGCTACCGATAGCAGTTAGGGCTTTTGCTTGTTGGCTAGAGAGCTTTTGCATTAAAGTATTGTAGCAAAAAATAACTAGCTTAGATGGGAATCTTACAATTTAGTTAATGGGTTAGTAATAATTTATGATAATTATTTGGTATAATATAGCTATAATGACCAAACAAAAAATCTCAAAGAAATACGATATAATCATAGTCGGAGCTGGCCCAGCTGGCTACACGGCAGCTATTTATGCCGCTAGAGCAAAGCTAAAATGTTTGATGGTTGTAGGCCCAACACCAGGCGGGCAGCTGTTGCTTACTAGTGAGGTGGAGAATTTCCCAGGTTTTAAAAATGGCATAATGGGCCCAGAGCTAATGGACGAGATGAAGGCTCAGGCCTTAAGGTTTGGAGCCAAAATAATTTACGAGCTTACTACTAAGGTTGAGTTAGGTGGACAGCCCAAGAAGGTTTTTATAGGTAAGGAGGAGTATCTGGCTAGGACAATTATTATTGCTACAGGCGCCAGCGCTAATTGGCTGGGCCTTGAAAGTGAGCAGAGATTAATGGGTAAGGGCATATCCTCTTGTGCTACCTGTGATGCATATTTTTTCCAGGACATGCCAATAGTAGTTGTGGGAGGTGGGGATAGTGCTATGGAGGAGGCTCTGACCCTTGCTAAATTTGCTAGTAAAGTCACTATTGTGCATCGTCGTGACCAATTTAGAGCAAGCAAGATTATGCAAGAGAGAGTATTGGGCCACGAAAAAATAGAAGTTGTCTGGAATAATAGCGTGGTAGAGGTGCTGGGCAAAAACAAGGTAGAGGGAGTTAGGCTTAAGGGTACCCTAACGGGCAAACAATCAAAAATTCGCTGCGATGGATTGTTTGTGGCGATTGGCCACACCCCCGCCACATCACTATTTAAAGGAACCTTAGAGATGGATGCCGCTGGGTATTTATTTGTTAAAAGAAACGTCCTTACTACTATTAGTGGTGTGTTTGCTGCAGGTGATGTGGTAGATCCGCACTATCGCCAGGCTATTACTGCTGCTGGTGATGGATGTAGGGCTGCGCTAGAGGCCGAACGCTATATCGAGTCCAAATAAAAAACGTCCTTTTAAGCGCCATAGTCTACGCAAGCTAATTATATGTTTATTTTATGATTGTAATTTCAGTGATTTCTAAAATTGTGTGGCGCTGGCGATGACCAGTTAGGGTTTTTTGGCGCTTCTTGGCCTTGTATTTTAGGATTTTCAGCTTATCTGCCTTCATATCGGCCTCAATAATTTTAGCTTTTACTACGGTATTCTCTACATTTGGCCTGCCAATTTGGATGTTATCCCCATCGATAATAAGCATAGGCTGGAATTCTACCGCATCTTTATCGGAGTGCAATAATTCGGCCTCGATTTTGTGGCCCTTTTCTACCATATATTGTTTTGCACCTGACTCAATCACGGCTATCATTACTGCTTATCCTTTGATTAGTTATAATTATAATTTACGAATTATATCATAAATATGCCAGATATGTAAAGCATAACTAGACTTACCTTAAAGCTCCCTACTCCCTAGGCCAAATCTGACCGGCTACAAACTGTTTTTCTTCTCTTGATGTATCTACGGATACTTCTCCTTCAGATAAAACAGTTTTCACTCGGCCAGATTTACCCTGGGAATGAGCGATTTTAAAGTATGTCCAGTTAATGATCGTGTCCTAAAACTGCTATAATAATACCAATGGACAAGATAACTAAAATAATTACTATCGCCAATCAAAAGGGAGGAGTAGGCAAGACAACTACCGCTATCAATAGCTCGGCCTATTTAGCCAGGTTCGGCCACAAGGTATTATTGGTGGATCTTGACGCACAGGGTAATACTACCAGTGGTCTGGCTATAGATAAGAATAAATTACAAGCAAGCATTTATGATGTGCTAGTTAATGGTAAACCCGCCAGCACTTGCATCGTCAAAACTAATGTTCCTAATCTAGATTTATTGCCATCTAATTCCAACCTTGCCGCCGCCGAAGTTGAGCTTAGCGCTGTTGACAATCGCGAGAGAGTGCTTGCCAGGGCATTGAGTGAATTGGATTATGAAATCATTATCATAGATAGCCCCCCATCGCTAGGCTTACTAACACTCAATGGCCTAGTAGCTAGTAATTATGTTCTAATACCAGTCCAGAGTGAGTATTATGCCCTGGAGGGCCTCTCAGAATTACTAAACACAATTAAGAGGGTTAGGGGTGGGCTTAATAAGCAACTAGATATATTGGGAGTCGTGGTAACTATGCATAATCGCCGAACTAGCCTTGGGGAGCAAGTTCTGGCAGAGCTGCGCAAACATTTTCCAGCTAAATTATTTGACACCGTAGTACCCCGCAATATACGATTAGCAGAAGCCCCAAGCCACGGCAGACCAATATATGAATATGATAGATTCTCTAAAGGCGCCCAGGCTTACAAAAAATTAGCACAGGAAATAGAAAAGAGGTTGGCATAATGGCAATTACAAATAGACTAGGCAGAGGGTTGGATGCTCTAATACCGACAGATATGGATGAATTCGTGTCAGATAGCTTACCGCAGACCCTTAAGGCCACTGCTAATGAAATTCTAGAGATTGATACTACTAAAATTTCTGCTAATCCTCATCAGCCCAGAAAAGACTTCTCTGAAGACGAACTTAGTGAGCTAGCAAGGAGTATTAAGACGCATGGCGTAATACAACCATTAATTGTAATCCAGAAAGAGTCCGGGAAGTATCAGCTAGTAGCTGGCGAACGGCGACTTCGGGCCTCTAAGCTGGCAGGCCTTAGGACTGTTCCGGTGATAGTTAGGACATATAACGAGCAAGAACAGTTGGAGCTAGCTATTATAGAGAATATCCAGCGCTCGGAGCTTAAACCACTTGAAGTGGCCATAGCCTATATTAAGCTCATTGAGCAATTTAACATGACACATGGACAAATAGCTCAGAGGGTTAGCAAGGGATCCTCAACAGTCTCTAATACTATTCGCCTAGTGAATTTGCCCTATGCAGCCAAGCTGTCATTACAAAACGATCAAATTACCGAAGGTCATGCTCGAGCTATTCTATCTTTGAGCGACCAATCCCAGCAAGTGCAACTGTTAGAGGTAATCATTAGCTCTAAGCTAACGGTGCGTGAGGCGGAGGAAGCAGCCCGTAGATTTAAGTCAGGCAATATAAATGAAAAGCCCGCCAAGGCCAAGCAAATCCGTACCGAATATGCAGCGCTAACTACTAGCCTCGGCAAGCACCTTGGAACCAAGGTCAATGTCCATAAGACGGCTAAGGGCGGAAGGTTAATTATTGAATATTATTCCGAGGAAGAACTCCACCGTATTGCTGGGCAGATACAAGGCCAGCAATAGCTACATTATTTGTACGGGGGGTTACCAATTACGCCGATATTGCTTAAGGGCAGCAATCTAAAGAAAGCTACGCCAGAAATATCTTTTTCTGATAGCTGACCCCAAGATCGGGAGTCAGAGCTTGCGCCCGGTGCTCTATTGTCGCCTACCATGAACAGATTGCCAGGCGCTACTACCTCATCAATCTCGAACTGAGTTTTATAATGAGGGTCAATATATTGTTCATGTAGCACAAAGCCGGTAGGGTGCTCATTATTATAGACAGTAAAGACACCAGCCTTAAGAGTTATTCTCTCACCAGGCAGCGCTAAGACTCTTTTTATAAAAAACAGCTTTTTATTCTCTGGCGGCTTAAAAACTAGCACATCACCACGATTAATATTTGGCCCTGATTTATCACCCAAAAGGCTAGTCAGGCTGTGTAATGACATGGGAATCTTATTAATTAATAGGTAGTCACCATCATGGAAATCTGGGCTCATACTAGCACCAGCCACATAGTAAGCTTGAAATATAAAGGTATTGACAAAGATTATCACCCCCACTGCAATAAGTACTGTCTTAGCTAGCTCCCAAATGATATGCATGGCCGAATGGCTGGGTTTGGCTTCAAAACTCCCGGCTTGCTCTAGCTGAGCTTGGGCAAATTTATTATATTCTACGACGTCCTTTTCAATATCGCCATGTTTGGTCTTGGGCGATACATCATCGTCGCCGTCACCACCATTGGCTGTGGCATTGGGCGCTACATTGGTGCCTGGCTTAAGCAAATCGGACTCATCTAGGCGGGCAGTAAAATCTGGTTCTTCTGGTTGGTTTGTATTTTTTTCCATTAATACCTAGTATAGCAAGCACGAGAGTATTTATATATAGCCATAAAAACACAAAATAGTATTTATTAGATGTTATATATAACCTATAATTAGAAAATATGAAATTTTTTAAGTCTTTCAGGGACAAACATCCTAGTGCTGAGGGAAAGAGCATCATCACTAGGCATAAATCAAAATCAAAATATCGCTGGGCATTGCGAGTAGCTGGCGGTGTTGTGGCGCTAGCTATATTGGCAGGTGGGGTCCTGGCTGCTATGGCAGTGTTGTCCCTAAATAAAGTAATCCAAAATCGCGACGGCATGATGGCCATAGGGCTAAGTGGTGAGTTAGAGCTTAGTAAACTTAAGGGCGAGGGTGAGGGCAGGGTTAATATCCTATTGCTTGGTACGAGCGATGAAGGCCATGCTGGCCAGGATCTCTCGGACACTATGATAGTAGCCAGCATCGATCCCAAGTCATATGATGTAGCAATGCTAGGCATACCGCGTGATTTGTATGTCAAGATACCGGGCTATGGTTTCAATAAAATTAACACCGCTCACGCCTTTGGTGAACAACAAAAGCTCGGCGATGGCCCGGCATTAGCAGTAAAAACAGTCAGCGAGCTTATTGATCAGCCAATTCATTATTTTGCTAGGGTAGATTTTAGCGGTTTGCGCTCGGCAGTAGATGCAATTGGTGGGATAGATATCTATAATGCCTACGATCTTTATGATTCAGAATACCCCTGTGATCGTAACGAGAGCTTGTCCTGTGGGTTTAAGCTTAAGAGTGGGTATTATCATATGGACGGACCTCTGGCATTAAAATATGCCCGTTGTCGTAAGGGTAATTGTGGTGATGATTATGGGCGTGCTAAACGCCAGCAGTCCGTGGTGGTAGCTTTGCGCGATCAAGCACTTCGGCTAGGTAATATACTTAACCCCGCTAAGGCCAGCGAGCTAGTTAGTATTGCCGGAGGTCACCTGCGAACCGATATTGGCCTAGAGGAGATGAAGCGCTTGATTGAGCTGGGAGGCAAAATTAACTCTAACGAGATTACCAGCAGGGTGCTTGATGCTCAGGATGAGGGACTTGTCAAAAACAGCATTATTGGCGGGGAGAGCGTAGTAATACCGACAGCTGGCATAGGCAATTATAAAGCCATTCGTTCCTTTGTGAGTAGCTTATTTATAGACGGCTATGTCAAGAGCGAATCTGCTAAGGTCGAGATAAGGACTGGCAGTGCCAAGCCTAGTACCAGCTATGCGCTAGCTGTAATTTTAAAATCATTAGGGTATAATGTCGTTAAGGTTAGCTCTATTATGGAAGGTGGGGGCAGTGCTACTAAGCTCATAGATAATGTCAATAAGGGCAAGCCCTATACGCTAAAATACCTCGAAAATCGATTAAAGACCTCCAGCCAGAAGGCCGACAACACGGCTGCCAGCCAAGCGGACATAACGATAATATTAGGAGATGATTATGAGCTTCAAAACAGCAATTAAAAGAATAAATCTCTTTTCTCAGGGACAGCGCTTGATAGTAGTCATTAGTGTGCTGATAGCAGTGTCTGCGATGGGAGTTTTTTATTCCACGCCATATCCCCTATTGGCAATTCCATTGCTAATGGCTATTAATTACCTTTTGTTTCGGCGAATTTTAGTGACCACTAAGCCGAGAGCTATTATTACTAAGTCACTCAGGCCATTGCTGTGGGTTATTATCAGTATGTTTTATTTTTATACTATCTATGACATCACCAATACACCTCCAGTGGTATTTTTAATTTGCATGGCGTTTTGTGCGCTAGTATATGGCCTATTGTGCCATCTAGAAATTCAAGCCGAGCCTAATATCATACTTGATAATGCCCTGGCAGTATTATCTATTCTGGTTAGTACCTCATTTGCTAGCTTACTAACGGCGTATTGGCACTGGCCAGTAGTGCTAGTAATGCTACTCCTGTGGGCAGTCAATTCATTAATTGCACTTTGGTGGCTGCTAGACTTTACCAGTAATCCACAAATTCTTGCAGCCATATGGGGATTGCTGGTAGTAGAGCTGGCCTGGCTGGCATCAAGATGGACTGTACTATATCAAATACCTCATATTCCTCTCATTATTTCACAGTTTTCAGCCATCATCACATCACTAGCCTATGGCTGGGGCGGAATATATTATCACTATAAAAAGCGGACACTCAAAAAAAGCATTGTGTTTGAGTATCTGACAGTTACAATAGTTGTTTTTGTGGCAGTATTGCTATTTAATCGCTGGACTAGCATCGGCTAGAGCTAGCCCTGGGGTGGTTGCCAGCCAATAAATGAAAGGCACCCGCGACTTTGACTGTTGCCCTCTGGGTAAGGGTACTTATGTTTGGCTACTGAAGCCGAGAATCAAATACTGCTCAAATACTAGCCTAAGCCCCAATGATCTGGCAAGCTCAATTAGCTGCTGATGTTGCCAGGGATCTGACTCGTGGTAGACTAGCGCCGAGCTTGCTAGATGGTTGGTAAGGCCCTGGTAGAATCGGCGGTATAATTGTAAGCCATCGCCCTTACCCCCATATAGCGCTATAGCGGGCTCCTTGGTTACCTCTGGCATCATCTGGGGGAGATAATCCCTTGAAACATAAGGGAGGTTAGTAACTACCGTGTCGTAGCGTTGATTGATTCCAGCCCATATATCTGATATAACAAAGACAATACTATGGTTTTGGCTAAGGATATTGTTGGCATTGAGTATGGCAACATCTAGGGCGCCATTTGATATTTCGGTAGCAACAATGCTAAGGTCTGGGCGGTGCTTGGCAATGGCAATTGCTATTGCCCCACTTCCTGTCCCGATATCTATCAGGGCGGAATTACGAGGTGCGTTTTTAATGGCCTGCTCGGCTATTAGCTCGGTTTCAATACGGGGAGACAGGACTCTGTTATCAATATATAATTCAATGCCATAAAACTCTAATTTGTTGGTAATATAGCAGACAGGCTCACGGGCAACACGGCGTAAAATACGCCCATCATAGCTTTTTTGCTGATCGATGGTTAGGGTGTAATCGTCGCTAGTTATCAGCCACTCTCTGGTGCGAGCTAGGCTATCGGCTAGGAGTATTTCTGAGTCTAGCCGAGGGTTGCTGATTTTGGCAGCCACAAGCCTTTCCTGGGCTTTTAGTAGAGCCTCCCTAATGTTCATATATTCTCGGATAGAGATTTTTGGTTGGCTGCATTGCTCAGGGCGTTAAGTAACTCACCGATACCCCCATCCATAATTTTATTTAGATTATGAGTAGTATAGCCAATACGGTGGTCGCTTACTCGGTCCTGGGGAAAATTGTAGGTACGGATCTTTTCACTCCTATCACCTGTACCAATTTGGCCGCGGCGCTGATCGCCGAGTTTTTTAGCTGCTTCCTGTTCACGCCTATCTAAAAGCCTAGATCGCAAGACACTCATAGCCTTGAGCTTGTTCTTAAGCTGGGATTTTTCATCCTGACAAGTTACAACAATTCCAGAGGGAAGGTGCGTGATACGCACAGCGCTATCGGTGGTATTTACACTTTGCCCTCCATGACCACTACTGCGATAGACATCTATACGGAGTTCATTATTGTTAATTTCTATATCTTGCTCTTGGGCCTCAGGCAAGACCGCCACTGTAGCGGTGCTGGTGTGAATTCGCCCAGCACTCTCAGTCACAGGTACCCGCTGGACGCGGTGCACGCCTGACTCGTATTTGAGCACACCATAAGGAGACGCACCGCTGATTTGGGCGATAACCTCCTTGTATCCACCCACTGGGTTAGGACTTTCGCTCAGTAATTGGAGCTTGAGGCCATTATCCTCGCAATAGCGGGCATACATCCGCAGTAGATCACCTGCAAATATACTGCTTTCATCACCCCCAGCACCAGCTCGGATTTCAATTATGGCGTTCTTGTTATCATTAGGATCAACTGGAATTAGGGCTAACTTAACTTTATCTTCAAGACGCTCTATCTCAATATTTAAGCGTAGCACTTCTTCGGTGGCAAAGTCTTTCATTTTGGGTTCGGCTTGCATTTGGGTAGCAGTCGCTAAATCACCTTGAGCTTTTTTGACTTGCTCAAATAAGGCCAGCTTGTCAGTCAGCTCTCGCTGCCTATTGACTAGCTTGCTAGAGTTGGGGCTAGTGTACAATTTAGGGTCAGCTAACTGAGCTGATAAGGATTCCAGCTCGGCTCGGGTGTTGTCTATGATGTTGTTATCGATAGTGCTCATGATAAAAAAATAATACCCTAATTATAGGGTATTATTGGCTAAAATTATTATTTATTGGTCAGAAGTTTTATCTTGGGGGAGATTTTGAGATTTAGGACTTGATTTAGGTACAGGCTTATTCCCTGACTTAACTGGCTCAGACTTTAGTGCTTTGGCTTTTTTACGTAGGGCCGTTTTAATGGCTTTCTTGCCCAGGTCATCTCGGCGAGCTTTAGCTGTGGCACTGCGCGCTCGGAAGCGATCAACTCTACCGGCCGTATCTATCAGCTTTTGCTTACCAGTGTAGAATGGGTGGCATTGGCTACAAACATCAACTGTCATCGCATCGACTGTAGATGTTGATTCAAAGCTATTGCCACATCCGAGGCAGTTAACTTTTGTAATCTTAATTGGGGGGTGTAAGTTAGCTTTCATAATCAAGCTATATTAGCAGAATTTAGCCCATAGGTCAAACCTATTAGCCCGCCGTGGCCTTGCCTAGCTTGGCAGACAAGAGTAGCTGGCGGGTTTCACCGGAGCTGTCGGTTATTTCGGTTTTTTGGGTATCGTCATAATAGCTTACAAGGTAGTGACTTAATATTTCATGGAGGTCTTTTTGTTTGAGCTTTTCATCACCAAAGTCAGCGTTAATTTTCTGGAACTCCCTGTTGGCAAGTAGTAGTTTTTTAGCCTCAAGGCGCTTCGTGGAGAGCTCTTTAATTTCTTCTTCTAGCTTACGGTACTCATCGCTGCGTTCCATAATATCCTTAAGTTGCTCGCGGATGGTGCGAAGCTTTTCCTTGGACTCAGTTATTTCTGGTAAAAGTCTATGTATTGCCTCCAGCGGTGTTTTGTCCTCCATTTTTTCTCCTATTTATACCGGACTAACTTTAAAGCTCTTTTGCCCTGGGAATGAGCGATTTTAAAGTAAGTCCAGTTGAGTAATTATTATAGCAATTAAGCTCGCAAATTTTAATAGCTTTTTAAGGATTATAATTATTTTCGGGACTGAGCCTTGCGAGCTATCTGCATAATAGTATCCTCATCATCGGTGATGGTGTATAGGCCCATATCAATATCGTCGATAGTCCCAGCAGGTAGCATCAGGCCATGGTGAAGGTGAGCATTAAGGGTTTCCCAGAAGTAAGCCCCCACGCAGACAATTGGGACTTTGCTGATTTTGGCGGTTTGAACTAGCGTTAGAATTTCATAGAATTCATCTAGGGTGCCAAATCCGCCCGGAAAGTAAATATACATCCTGGAGGCAAAACTCAAAACTACCTTTCGGGTAAAAAAGTACCTGAAGGGGATTACTAGGGTTGTATAGGGGTTGGTGACCTGCTCATGGGGAAGCTGAATACTAGCTCCAATAGAGTTGCCCCCAGCCTCCTTTGCGCCCCTATTGGCGGCTTCCATAATCCCAGCACCACCTCCAGTAACTACCGTATAATCTAGCTCCTTGGATAGCCGATGGGCAAGCTGGCGGGCTTTTTGGTACTCAGGGTGGTTCTCGTCAAATCTAGCAGAGCCAAAGAAAGTTACTTTTTTGGGGTACATATTGATGAGTTCTAAACCCTGAGATATTTCCTCGATAACACGACATACTCGCTCGCTATTTTCGTTACCATAGAGCTTATTGCACGACTCAAGAATCTCGGCTGATGTTAGTGGTGGTGGCTTTAGTTTATCCATACTGCTACTATTGTAACGCTTAAGCTAAATAATTACCAAAATCAATCTAGCTAGACATATCTGGACCTAAATATGTGGCTCTGTACGGGTTATATTCGAAGGTAACCATATAATACTACCTATTTTAGTGCACGAAAGGTATTTTATTACGCTATATATAGTGCAATAAAAACTTTCCCAAACACTATTTACAAACCATTTACGCTTCGGTATGATAGATACAAGCTTTAATAAAATAAACAAAAGGAGGGTGTGGATTATGCCAGAAACGGCCAAAACTTCAGGATCAATTAGTAATGACGATTGGGATAAGCTAATGACTTGCCCCATAGACCCTAGTGAGCTTATCGAGTGTGAGGCTTGCCAGTAAGCTAGACTGAACTTACTTTAAAGCTCTTTTGCCCCCTAGGCCAAATCTGACCGGCTACAAACTGTTTTTCTTCTTTCGATGTATCTACGGATACTTCTCCTTCAGATAAAACAGTTTTCACTCGGCCAGATTTACACTGGAATGAGCGATTTTAAAGTAAGTCCAGTAGATAGCTATTTTTGTAACTATTGCAATAACCCCCGCTAAAATGAGCGGGGGTTATTGCGGCTTAAAGCCTACTTATGTTTTATTGGGCTAGCTTTTGCTAGGTTATAAAAGACCTAGGCGGCGAGCACATGATGGCCATGGAGACCATCCACGAGCAGCCTGGGTTGCACGAGCCTTGGCGTCCTGAACTTCAGGAGGAGCAAGGTCGGGGCGGGTAAAACCGCCATAATTACCCCAGGTAGAGAGATTGTACTGGTAGGCACCAAAGTAGCCGTTGCCGGTGTTGGCGGTGTAGTTACCACCAGCCTCACAGTAGCGCAATTGAGCCCAAGCATCATCACCACCTATCACCAATGGTGCTCTAGGGGTCGATGTTAGGCTAGAGGCCATAATAGCGGCCTTAGCGTCAGCTTGATCTTGGGCCTTTTTGGCTTCTTGGGCCTTTTTGGCTTCTTGGGCCACGCGTAGTGGCTTAAGAACGGCATCATCAAAGGTAGGACGCTCATCCCTTAGCTCAATAGCGAGAGTATTGGTGTTAAGGTTTAGATTGTAGTTTTGTTTTGCTGTACTGGCAGGCTGACTTGAAGCCAGGGCTGTCGCGGCAATAGGGATTTGTACGGGGTTAATTGCCTGTTGCAGAACTACGAAAGTAGTAAAAACTGCGATATAAATATTACGCATAGGTTGGTAGGTAGGCCTTATTGCTAGGGCTGTCCCTGATTAACCTTCTCCGCTTAATGTACTTGTATTTAAGAGTGCGTTCGACCTCACAATTGAGTACACTCTTATGCTTGGTGCTCAACTGAAAAGAGACCTGATTTAGGGTCTCTCAATTGAACAGCGCATATTATACCAAGCATAAGCATATTTGTCAAGTATATTGGCCTATTGGAGGTTGAGTTATCAGGTTAGTAGGTATTATTGCGCTATGCTTGACAGTATTTGAATTAGGGCTTTTTAGCCTCTCTTACCTGTACAAAGTTATATATATGTGTTATAGTGTATTTGTCCGTAAGTCATATTCAATAAGGAGCTTTTTTGATGGCTAATGCCTATGTGGTAATGGTATTGCCCGGAAGTGGTAAATCTACCTATTCGGTAGGGTTTGCATTTGAAATTGGAGCCGTCTATGCCAAAGTAATTAATAGCTTGATTGTTTTGGTGTATTACCGCTTGTTCTGGGCTTTTTTGCGTTCGTGTGAGGTTAGGTGTTTTTTACGGATTCTAATACTAGCTGGAGTAACCTCTAAGAGCTCATCACTCTCAATAAAATCAATGGCTTGCTCTAGGCTAAGATCAGTAAAAGGCGCAAGCTTAATGGCGTCATCGGAGCCAGAGGCTCGGACATTAGTGAGCTTCTTTTCCTTGGCGACATTTATCTCCATATCTTCACTGCGAGCATTAAGCCCAATAACCATACCGGCATAGACTTTAGTGCCAGGGGCAATATAGGCACTACCACGGGCCTCCACAGTACTCAGGCTGTAAGGGGTAGCGGTACCTGCCTCAGATGCTATCAGCGCACCCTTACGGAGCTGTTGAAGAGCCTGAGAGGCAGGTGCGTAGCCAATAGCTAGGCTGTTCATAATAACAGTTCCTTTGGTGCTGGTGAGCAAGCCATTGCGCAGACCTAGCAATGTTCTGGTTGGAAGTTCATAAATAAGCTCGGTAGTGTTCTTGGCAGTGGGGCGCTGGCCTTTAACGATTGCTCGGCGCTGGCCTAGCTCGGCCTGGATGGCACCGACATATTCGTCGGGTACCTCAATTGTAAGCTCCTCGATAGGCTCCAGGGTCTGCCCATCTTCTGATTTGGTAATAACTTGGGGCCGTCCTACTTCTAGCTCAAAGCCTTCTCTACGCAGGGTTTCAATAAGCACAGAAAGATGTAATTCGCCTCTTCCAGATACCAGAAATTGAGTATCTCGCTCATCTACTAGTAGCCCGACATTGGTCTCTAGCTCTTTATGAAGCCTAGCGGCTATCTGTCTTGAGGTAGTTTTGGTGCCTTCCCTGCCAGCAAAAGGCGAGGTATTAGGGCCAATACCAATCTGTAGGGTTGGAGGTGCAATTTCCATCATAGGTAATGCGTCAGGGTGACTTGGATCGGCCAAGGTAGCACCAATAGTAACTTCATCAATTCCAGTAAGAGCTACAATATCACCGGCATGGGCCTCGGCTACTTCCTTGCGATTCAGGCCTTCATTAACAAACACCCTATTTACTTTGGAGTTTTTGACCAACCCCTTGGTATCTATTACCACAACAGCCTGTCCGGGCTTAATGGTGCCTCGACGGACTCGACCAATACAATACTTGCCTTGGTAGTTATCCCAGTCTAGGGCGGTAACTAGCATCTGGTAGGGAGCAATAATGTCGGCATCTGGCGCTGGGATATGATTAAGGATAGCTTCAAATATCGGTGTCAAATCAGCAGCTAGGGTTATGTCCTGGGGTATCTCACTCCAGGCTACACCGTCTCGGCCAATAGCATAATAAATAGGGAACTCTAGCTGGTCCTCGGTGGTAGCCAAATTTAGAAACAAGTTACTGATTTCGTTCTCAACATCCTGGATGCGAGCGCCTTTTTTGTCGATTTTGTTGATTACTACTACTGGCTTGAGACCAAGTGCGAGGGCTTTTTGTAGCACAAACTTGGTTTGGGGCATAGGACCTTCCTGGGCATCTACAATCAACAGCACGCCATCGGCCATATTAAGAGTCCGCTCTACCTCGCCAGAAAAGTCAGCGTGGCCGGGCGTATCGATAATATTTATCTTGGTGTCGCCATAGCGTATGGCAGTTTGTTTGGCAGAGATAGTTATGCCTCGCTCTCGCTCTAGATCACCAGTATCAAGGATGGTGGTTTGGCTCATTTCGGCTTGATTCTCCCTAAAGGAGTTAGATTGCTTTAAGAGGCCGTCTATCAAGGTAGTCTTGCCGTGATCAACGTGAGCTATGATAGCGATATTACGAATGTTGCTTGAATTAGTCATATATTTATAATTAAAAATAAAAGCTCTAGAGCAGAGCTTACCTAGTAATATCAAAGACTATAGCATAAAAGCTATCTGTTGTCTAGATATGGTAGCTTTGGTAGAGTTGAAAAAAATGCTTTTTTGTGTAATAATCTTACCACACCAACCCCCTACACTGGAGGAAGCATGTACCTTATGGCTCTGGCATGTGGAGATTTCATATACTTAGGTATGATTGCTGTCGGTATTGCAGTATTTTGCCTGATAGCACATTACATCCCTTATGACGACTAGTCGTAGCTGTTTTTTGGCAGGTAGGCATTAATGGGGCTTTTCAATTTTTTTGAAAGGCCCCTATTTTATTAGATAGCAAGAATAACTGCTATAATTTATTATAATGCGTGAGATTATCCGAATCATTAAATACTCCTCTAGGCTGTGGCCATACTATTTGGCTATGTCCTTGTTTGTAATTGTGCTAGCTTTTTTGAATTTGGCTACACCATTTATAACTAAAGGCCTAATAGACGGGCTAACCACCAAAAATAATGGCGGTAGCGTGGAGTTTAGTTATTTTTTGTTATTATTAGGGCTGATGCTAATGGCAAATCTAACAATTACCTGGCTATCTAATATTAATGGGTATATCGGAGATAACATGGCTGCTAAGCTCAATAGCCTGCTCTCAAGGAGGTATTTTAGGCATCTCATGGACTTGCCCATTAGCTACTATGATAATGAGCTAACTGGCAAAATAACTGCTCGCCTAGATAGGTCCATTGACACTATTAGCACGCTCATGAAGACTCTTGGCAATAATTTTATTCAGTTTTTCTTAACTACAGCTATTATGCTGGCGGTTATTGCGCTTTATTCCTGGCCCGTGGCAGTGCTACTGCTAATTATTTTTCCGACTTATATTTGGATTACGCATCTATCTAGCAAGTCCTGGCAGAAGGCCCAGGACGGCATTAACAAAGACCTAGATAAGGCCAATGGCAGGTTTGTAGAGAGTATTGCTCAGGTGAGGGTAGTAAAGTCCTTTGTTAGGGAAGCTAGTGAGGTGGGCTATTTTAATGTCATGCGGGGGTCTATAGAGCGCCAGACTCGTGCTCAGTCCAGGCAGTGGCATAAATATGATGTTCTGCGCAGGGTGGTATTAAATCTCGTATTTATGGGAATATATTTGGTAATTATTTGGCAGGGATACCAGGGTGTATATGGGCTTGGTACTGTTGTACTATTAATTACTCTTGTATTGCAGGCTGAATTCCCACTGTTTGGTAGTAGCTTTATTATTGATGCTTTGCAGCGAGCATCAGCTGGGAGTAAGGATTATTTCTCTGTCATGAACACTAAAGCCGAGATAAATGATGTTGATGCTGCCAAACCACTTAAAATAAGCCGTGGTAAGGTAGAATATGGATCGGTTGATTTTTCCTATGACAAGGGTAGTAAAGTACTCCATGACATTAGCTTCACAATTGAGCCTGGCAGTAAGCTGGCGCTGGTGGGTGAGTCTGGTGAGGGTAAGAGTACCCTAGCTAATTTATTGCTGAGGTTCTACGAAGTAGGTGCTGGCCAAATAACTATAGATGGCCAAGACATCAGTGACGTTACTCAACAGAGCCTGAGAGAATCTGTGGGCGTTGTGTTCCAGGAGTCTATGCTGTTTTCTGGTACGGTAAAAGAGAATATCGCCTATTCTAAAGCCGACGCTAGCCTAGCGGATGTGGTGTCTGCAGCCAAGGCTGCTAATGCTTATGGGTTTATTCAGAAGCTGCCCCAGGGGTTTGACACCCAAATAGGTGAGCGAGGGGTTAAGCTTAGTGGAGGTCAAAAACAGCGCATCTCGATAGCCCGAGCCATAGTTAAGGATCCTTCCATACTAATTCTTGACGAGGCCACTAGTAGCCTTGATAGCAAGGCTGAGCGTGAAGTCCAGCAGGCCCTAGCAAGACTTATGAAAAACCGCACTACTCTAATAATTGCCCATCGCTTGGCTACCATCGCGGGGGTTGATTGTGTTGTGGGGTTGCGGGGGGGTAGGGTAATTGAAGTTGGTACACCAGCCGAGCTCGCCAATAGTGATGGTATATATTCTGAGCTCCTGGAGTTACAATCTGTTAGTCAAACCGCGGCCGGTAAGGCCAAGCTTAAGAAGTACGATATATCGTAATGAAGACTTGTAGAATTAAACAGCAAGGAGCTTAAGGACAATGGAAGCCGTCACCAGGCCATATAATATTTTTAATTTGATTCCAAAAGATAATTTGGCTTGCCACGAACAATTTAGGTATGGGTTTGGCAAGAAGCTTATTATGTTGCATGGGCTGGGATCCTCGGGCCGATATTGGGCTCAGCCGTCACAATTCTTAGGCAAAAACTTCTTGGTTATTAGCTACGATTTATTGGGCTTTGGTGAATCGCCTCGCCCTGACCAGCTAGAGTACTATTTGTGGCAGCAGGCCGACGCTTTGCGCCAGGCGCTCTGGAACGATCGTGTGTACGGTAGAATATATTTGGCCGGGCACTCACTAGGTGCATTAGTGGCATTAGAATTTGCCAAACGCTATCCCCGCAAAGTCGGCAAGCTGGTGCTTACTAATATACCTATAATCCTTGATAAGTCCCAATCCAAAATTATCCAGGGCCGTTATAGGGATGTCTCTGATAATATCAAAAACGAGCTCCACCGCAGAGTCCTTGCCACCGCCCATAAATCTAAGCTAGTTCGCAATAAAATTTTACCAAGGTACGCCAAGCAAAAGATTGGGAAGAAGGTATTTAGTAGCTATGATCTAGATCATATTGACCACCATGCATATCTCCAGAGTATTAAAAATTCAATTCAAAACCAACGGTGCCTGGAAGGGCTGGAAGCACTCAAAATACCTGTTTTTATAATTAACACCGATAAGGATAGGGCTGTATTAAAAGCAAACATAATTAGGCTTGCTAGTTTAATAGAAAATGCCAATCTAATTGAGCTTAATGGTAGCCATCAGTTTCCGGTGCTTGAGCCAAAAGAATTCTCCAAAGTTGTAACTAAGTGCATCCTAAGGTAATTATCTATTGACACCATAGCAGTAGTATTGTAGTATTACACGCACCATCAAGCCCTAAGGAGGTGATAAGGTGGTAATTGACAAAATAGATAGCTGGAAAAGCATTTTACGCATGCTCAAAGAAATGCTCTATGGAGACTTCATAGATGCTTTCACGGTGGAGTTTATAGAACCCCACAGTGGCTCGCCAATGATGAGCTTTTATAGCTTATCTAGTATTAAAGAGCTAGAGCTGGTGGCAGAAGTTTTGCCCAGCATATTGCCGCCCGCCAAGGGATTCGAATTACAATCTAGCGAGGTTGTAAATATCGGACCTCGGACTTTCCGAGTGGCTAAAATTATTCTTATTCCTATCCCGCTCTGACAAAGTCAGGGCGGGATTTTTACTTGAATAAAAGCTTCTAATCTGATATTATAATCAAGCAAAATAATTTAACGAAACATATTGGTCGCCAACTCCTCCCTCTCGGGAAAGATCAGTAGGTGAAAAAGGAGAAAATATGCTTAAACCTGTTAAGCCCCAAGCTAAAATTAAAAAAACAACAATTAAGCCCAAGTCTAGCGCCAAGGATGTTAGCACTGTCAAGCCAGCCGATCAGCTGCTCAAGCAGTTACTAGAATCAGGAGCCCACTTTGGGCACAACAAGTCCCGCTGGAACCCTAAAATGAAGCCCTACATATATGGATCTCGTGGGGGTGTTCATATCATTGATCTTACAAAAACTTATCAGCAGCTACTAGATGCCATAAAGTTCACCGAAGCAACAGCTAAAATGGGCGGCCAAGTACTATTTGTGGGTACCAAAAGGCAGGCTAGATTAATTATTGAAAAAGCCGCCAAGGATACCGGTATGCCCTATGTTACTAATCGCTGGCTAGGTGGAATGCTCACTAATCTTGAAACTATCCAGACCCGAGTCAGCAGGCTTAAGAAGCTTCAAAACGATATAGCCGAAGGCAATCTTGGGGGGACCAAGAAAGAGCGAGCAGACCAAGAGAATGAAATGGCTAAGCTCAGCCGCGTATTTGGAGGCATAGCTGGTATGCCCACCCGCCCGGCCTTGGTGTTTGTAGTAGATATAATGCGAGATAATATTGCCGTTAGCGAAGCCAATAAGCTCAATATCCCAGTTGTTGCTATCTGCGACACTAACACCAACCCAGAGCTTATTACCTATCCAATTGCCGCCAATGATGATGCTGTTAAGACAATCCAAATGGTGACTACATTAATCGCCGAAGCCACTATGCGGGGTCATGAATTCTACCATGCTAAAACTGCCGAATCAGCTTTAGAAGGAAGCCATCAAAAATAATCAGGAGGACAAATAATTGAGTATTGAAGATATTAAAAAACTACGTGAAGCAACCGGCGCAGGCATGATGGACACCAAGGCTGCACTTGATGAGGCTGGTGGTGATTATGATAAAGCAATCGTTGTATTGCGCAAAAAAGGACTAGCTAAGGCCGCCCAAAAGTCCGATAGAAACGCTACCGAAGGCGTGATTGAGAGCTATGTGCATGGCGGCAAAATTGGAGTATTAGTAGAGATTAACTGCGAAACAGATTTTGTAGCCAGGACAGACGACTTCAAGAAATTCACTAAAGACATTGCCATTCATATCGCTGGCCTTAATCCCATCTACCTTGATGCCGAGCAAATTCCGTCGGCTGATAGTAAGCGAGAGGAAGAAATTGCCAAAGCCGAGGTGCTAGCCAGTGGTAGGCCCGCCGAGCAGGCCCAAAAAATCATTGCCGGAAAAATGAATAAGTGGCACCAGGAGGTCTGTCTTAGTAGCCAGCCATTCGTTAAGGATCCCACCCAGACTATCGAGCAAGTCAGGCAGGCACTAGTAGTAAGGCTTGGAGAAAACATTGTAATCCGAAGGTTTTCGCGGATGGAAATGGGTGGCACACAATAGCGCTATCAGTTATAATAGGAATATATGGATACACAACTTTTTAAGCAAGCCGAGGATAAATTCAAGGACGCTTTAGAGCATCTAGGTAGTGAGCTTGTAGGCCTGCGATCGGGGCGAGCAAGTACTGGCCTGGTGGATAGCATTAGGGTGGAAGTGTATGGCCAGAGCATGCCCTTAAAGGCAATTGCCACCATTACCACTCCTGATGCTAAATCAATTCAAATCCAACCCTGGGATCAAGGTAACCTAGGCTTTATTGAAAAAGCTATTTCGGAAGCTAAAAACCTAGGCCTCAACCCAAGTAGCGACGGCCGAGTCATTAGAATAATCTTGCCGGCCTTGTCAGAAGAAACTAGAACGCAATTAGCCAAGGTCGTGAAAGAAAAGGCTGAGGCTGCTAATGTTAGCATTAGGAATGCTCGCCATGAAGCACTTAACACAGCCAAAACTAATCAAAAAGCTAAGGAACTAACCCAGGATCAAGCTATAAAGCTCCAGAAAGACCTAGATGCTCTGGTGGATAACTATCATAAAAAGATTCAAGCAGTAGTAGTTGTTAAAGAGCAGGAATTAATGACAGTCTAGCGGACTGATATGCCATGGAAACTACTAGCCTACCTAAACACATAGCTTTTATTTGTGACGGTAATAGGCGCTGGGCTACTAGTAAAGGCCTCCCTAAGCTAGCAGGACATAAAAAAGGCTACGAGAATATTAAGACTATTGCCCAGAGCTGTTTTGATAGGGGCATAGAGGTTGTCTCGGCATATATATTCTCCATTGAGAATTGGAATCGAGATGCCAAGGAGGTTAGCTATCTTATGGACCTGGCACTGAAAATATTTACCAGCGAGCTTGAGGAGCTTACCAAAAAAGGCGTGCGAGTTGTGGTGTCTGGTTCAAGGGAGAGGCTAGATGCTAAGATACTGGCTGCCATTGACGAGTCTAGAAGGCAAACTTCTAAAAATCGCAAAGGCACTATTAATCTTTGCTTTAATTACGGTGGCCAGCAAGAGATAGCCGACGCATTTAAGAAGCTCACTAAAGACCATGTTAGTGTCCAGGATATTACCCCAGAGCTTATTAGAAGCTATTTGTACCAACCCGAGCTGCCAGCGGTAGATTATATTGTCCGGACCTCTGGCGAGCAACGGCTGAGTAATTTTTTATTATGGGATAGTGCTTATGCCGAATTAGAGTTTGTGCCAATGCACTGGCCAGCCTTTGGCGTAAAAGAGTTAAATGAGGTTTTAAGCGAATATAATAATCGCCACAGAAGGTTTGGCCTGTAGTGTTTAGTATCCTGCTGGTAATAGTAATATTCTCGTTACTAATTATTGCTCATGAGCTAGGGCATCTTATAGCGGCTCGTCGTAATGGCGTTAAAGTAGATGAATTTGGCCTTGGCTTCCCTCCCAAGCTATATGGCCGCAAGAGTAAGGCCGGCACACTCTACAGCATTAATTTATTACCGTTTGGTGGGTTTGTAAGGTTGCGGGGCGAAGATAGTGCGGATAGTTCGAAAGGAAGTTTTTCGGCCAAGCCTTACAAGGCTAAGGCCAAAATTGTCCTAGCTGGGGTGACTGTAAATCTAATAATAGCCTATTTTATTATTTATATTCTAATGGTTACGGGCCTGCCCGCGCTATTGCCAAATGGCACTGTAGCAGTTGGCCCAATAAAACCAACCAGGGTGGTAGCATCTCCTCTGCTGGTAATGAATGTATCCAAGGACTCAGCTGCCCACAGAGCAGGCATTACGCCAGGTACTGAAGTATTAGCAATCAACAATACTGCTCTAGTGAGCTCTCAACAGCTCCAAGATTTTACAAAATCTAATGCCGGGAAAAGCGTTGAGCTAACTATCCGCAAAGGCGGAAATATGTCTGTGGTGGCTACCCAGCTAGGCACTGATAGCACTAAAGGCTATCTGGGGCTGGCCGGGCAAGTAGTTGATATGGCCTACTATAACCCGCTAGTGGCCTTCGTTGCGGCTGGTATCGGACTATTCCAGTTAGCACTGGCCACTCTATCTGCTTTTGGTGGGTTTATAGTGGGGCTATTTACGAAAGCCCAGGTAAGCGCAGGAGTAGCGGGCCCAGTAGGAATTGTCAGTATTTTTGGTTCAGTGGTGCAGTTTGGATGGAAGTTTGTGCTAATTTTTGTGGCATCAATATCATTAAGCCTGGCTGTAATTAATGCCTTGCCTCTGCCAGCCCTAGACGGAGGGCGATTTGCCATGATGACACTTGCCAGGCTGGGGGTTAAAATCCCCCCTAAGCGGGAGGCCTTAATTCACTGGCTGGGCTTTAGTTTTTTGATTATTCTAGTGGTAATTGTGACAATTTCTGATATCTCACGACTTTAACTCTGGTCATCAATAGGTTGAGTTGCTAAACTAATAGCTATGATAGACGCAATCCTAGGTAGATTCTCACATGATATTGGCATTGACTTAGGTACTGCCAACACGCTTATTTATGTTCGGGGCAAGGGCATAGTTATTAGTGAGCCCTCGGTAGTAGCCATTAATACCAAGAATCACCAAATTCTGGCTATTGGCGATGAGGCCAAAAGAATGGTCGGTAAGACGCCAGCCAATATTATTGCTACCCGACCGCTAGTAGATGGCGTAGTCAGTGACTTTGAGATTACCGAACAAATGTTAAGGTACTTTATAGAAAAGGTCCATCGCGAGAGCTTCGTATTATTTCCTAGGCCCCGCGTTGTAATTGGCATACCCTCTGGAGTCACTGAAGTTGAAAGAAGGGCGGTGGAGGATGCTGTAACTAACGCTGGAGCAAGGCAGGCTTTTTTGATTGAAGAGCCTATGGCCGCAGCCGTTGGTGGTGGCCTGGCCATTCATGATGCCGAGGGAAGTATGATTGTAGATATAGGTGGCGGTACCAGCGAGGTGGCTGTAATTAGCCTTGGTGGAATTGTGGCTAGCCGGTCTATTCGCGTCGCAGGCGATGAGCTGACTGAGGATATTATAAATTATTGTAAGGACGAGTTTAGCCTACATATCGGTGAGCGAACAGCCGAAACCATCAAAATCAATATAGGCTCGGCTATAAAGCTCAAAAAAACTCTAGAAGCTCCAGTAAGAGGTAGGGATATGATAAGTGGCTTGCCCAAGGAAATGATTGTAAATTCCAATCAAATTAGAGCAGCTTTAGCAAAAAGTATCCGTGCAATTGTTGATGCAGTTAAATACACTATTGAAGAGACCCCACCTGAGTTACTAGCCGACATCATGGATAAAGGTATGCATTTGGCTGGTGGGGGTGCCTTATTGCGGGGACTTGACGTGCTATTGTCACAGCAAACTAATATGCCCGTTCATATTGTTGAGGACCCATTAACATCGGTAGCAAGGGGCACGGGCATGGTTTTAGAGGATCTTGATAGCCTTAAGGACGTGCTAGTCTCAACTCAGTACGAGAAGGCACCATACTAAGGGGGCAACAATGAAACGCCAATATTCCATTACTGTAATAATTATTTGCACGCTAGCTCTGATGGTAGTAGGTCTTCGCTATGCTGGTGGCTTTTGGCCATTTAGGGTTATTAATGACCAGCTTATTAATCCGATTGGGGCTGGGATTAGTCAGCTTGGCAGGGGGATAAGGAGCAATATCGAGATAGCCACCAAAGCTAGCGAGCTTGCTGGCCAGAACAAGGCGTTGTCTGCTGAGCTACTAGCATTAAAAAACCAACTTTCCAGCCTTAAGGAAATTGCTAATGAGAATGTTGAATTACGAAACCAGCTTAATTTTAATCAGCGCCTCTCACTAGACTTGGTGGCCAGCCGTGTAGTATCAAGCGAAGGAACTAGCCTGCGTAAGTTTATTACAATTGATAGGGGCAAGAATAGTGGCATTACTGCTGGGATGGCGGTAGTGTCTTCTGGCGTCCTAGTAGGCACAGTAGATCAGGTTGATAATTATAGCGCAAAGGTTTTTTTGATATCTGACCCAGAGTTTAGGATAAGAGCAATCGGTCAGGATGGTCGAGCCCAAGGGATTGTTCGGGGTCAGTTAGGGCAGGGCTATCTGTTTGAAAAAATCACCCAGGCCGAGTCGCTAGCGAGTGGGGAATTGGTGATTACTGCAGGTTCTGGGCTAGTTCCGAGGGGTATATTGGTAGGCCAGGTAGAATCAGTACAAAAAAGTGATAATGCAGTTTTCCAGTCAGCTCAGCTTAGGCCTTTAGTCAGAATAGAAACCTTAGAAATAGTTTTTATAGTGACTGGGTTAAAGCAGTGAAGGCAGCATTATTAGCCACCGCTCTACTGGTTAGTATTGGGTTGCAGTTTTTCTTCTTGCAGAGCTGGCAGGTAGATGGCCTAACGGCTAATATTGTCCTGAGTTTTATTGTGGTGGCGAGCTTGCAAGCTAAGACCGAACAGCTGATGTGGCTATCATTACTAGCTGGTTTAAGCAGTGATTTGTATGCTGCTGGTGACTTTGGATTTTATTTGGGCTTTTATTTGTTAGTTAGCATTATCAGCAAGTACTTGCTCAAATTCGGCGAGCGAGATTATTCTTGGTGGCGCCCGATATTGTATTTAGCTATAGTATCTATAGTCCCGGGAGTAGTAATAACACTACCACTTTTAAACTCTAGCCCAGCCTGGCAGCTAGCCCAGCAAGTAGCTGGCTATGTTTTATTGACTACTATGACCGGACTGATATGGTATATATTATTAAGCCAGATATCCCAATGGGCCAGTCGCGACAATCGTTCTAGGGTGGTGAGGTAGCCGATATGAGTATATTCGGCGAATTTTATCAAAAGCCAATCAAATTCCAGCGTAATAAAAAAGAGTTAATGGTATCTCAGAGTGAGGACTGGAGCGCCGCTATCTTGTCTGGCTCTAGCGATCTTACGGCCAGCGAAGGCAGGGTCAGTAGGCATGTATATCCGGCATTACTGATTGGAGTATTTGTGGTAGCTATCTTACTATCATGGAGGCTCTTTGAGCTTCAGATTGTACATGGGCAGTATAATTCACTCTTGGCCAATGGTAATCGCATTAGAACCACCATCATTCCAGCACCGAGGGGTGCAATATATGACCGTAACGGAGTACTATTGGCGCGTAATATTGCTAGGTTTGATTTAATAGCCACACCTTCCCAGCTACCCAAGTCCCCGGACGATTTAGTACAAATGAGCCAGCAATTAGCACCAATATTAGGCATCCCGGCCGATGAAATTCTCGCTAACTTATCAAATATTAAAAAAAATGACCAGCCAGAATATGTAATGTCTAGCAACATAGAACGTGACAAATCACTTCAGATAGAAGAAAAGCTACGCTACCTCCCGGGCTTATCACTAGAGACAACTCCACAGCGGGAGTATCTTGATGAGGGTAAGCTGGCACATTTCTTGGGATATATTGGGCAAATATCTGCCCAGGAATGGAAGGATAATCCAGAATATCGACTAGTTGATGTGATAGGCAAGAGTGGAGTAGAGAAGAGCTATGAATCCGAGCTAAAGGGGGTGGCCGGAAGGGAGCAAGTAGAGGTAGACTCGTCAGGACGGCCAGTTCGGTTCTTGGCCCGTATTGAGCCCAAGGCTGGCAAGAATATCAATTTAAGCATTGATTGGGCACTGCAGCAGCAGGTCTATAACGCCCTGAAAACAGAGATAGATAACTCAGGCTCTAAGGCAGGCTCAGCAGTATCCATAGATCCACAGACTGGCGAGATATTGGCTGCTGTTAATTACCCCAGCTATGACGGAAATCTATTTGCCAAAGGGATTAGCCAGGTTAGCTATGATCTACTTTTAAATAATGACGCTAAGCCACTACTTAACAGGGTTACATCCGGGGATTACCCTATGGGGTCTGTAATAAAGCCCTTTATAGCAGTCGCTGGGCTCCAAGAAAATGTCATAAATTCAACTACTACCGTAGAAGACAAGGGCAAAATAGAAATTTACAATGCCTATGATCCTTCAGTGGTGTATTCTTTTAAGGGCTGGAAGCTAGATGGGCTGGGAGTGGTTAATGTGGTGCGAGCTATACAGTGGAGTTCGGATATTTTCTTTTACGTGCTGGGTGGAGGCTATGAGGGTTTCCAGGGATTGGGTGAAAAACGACTTTTGTACTGGTATTCAAAGTTTGGTTTTGGCTCTAAGACCGGTATTGACATAAGCGAAGAGGGTTCCGGATTCCTACCTTCTCCTGAGCATAAAAAGAAGCTTACTAACGAGTCGTGGTATGTTGGGGATACCTATAATATCGCTATTGGTCAGGGTGATTTACGGGCTACACCACTCCAGCTGGCTGTGGCAAATGCCACTATTGCTAATGGTGGAAAAATTATCAAGCCCCGTCTGCTAAAGTCTGTTAGTGAAGATGGGGTAATAGTCAGGGCTGCTCCAGTCAGTATATTAAGGTCTGATTTTATATCACCGGCTAATATTCGTTTAGTTCAGCAGGGCATGGAGGAGGCGGTGCAGGGTGGCACGGCGTGCTGCGGGATTAAGTCCCAAGTACCTGTCCAGGTGGCCGGCAAGACTGGTACAGCAGAGACTTCCTCGGAAGGATTTGATGGCAAGAACCCCCGCACCAAGCCCCATGCTTGGTTTAGCTCCTATGCCCCAGCCAGTAATCCTCGTATTGCCACGGTAGTGATGATTGAAAACTCTGGCGAAGGGTCAATATTTGCCATGCCTGCTACTCGAGAGATATTGAAGTGGTATTTTGCTA
>JBCLLP010000002.1:0-50358 GCA_039738615.1 Candidatus Saccharimonadia bacterium | reverse complement strand
AATAACAGATAGAATTATAATAAGTATGATGGCAGGCAATAAATATTTATCAGCATCTGGAATGATATTGCCTACAAAATAACCAAGTAGTGTTATGCCCACCGCCCACAGCACACCGCCTATCACATTATAAATAAAAAACTTCTTATACTCCATATTTCCAACACCAGCCAGAACTGGAGCAAAGGTACGAACTACAGGGAAAAACCGTGCCAGTATAATCGCCTTACCACCGTGCTTATTATAAAAAGCCTGCGACCTTGCTACATTTGTCTTACTAAATATTAGCGACTCATGTTTGGTGAATACCTTGGGCCCTACTTTTTTACCAAAATGATAGCCTACATTATCGCCTATAACGGCTGCCACAAAGCTCCCCAAACATAAAATAACGATATTAAAATAGCCCCGCGAGGCAAGCAAACCAGCTGTAAAAAGCAAGCTGTCACCGGGTAAGAAAAACCCAACTAGCAGGCCTGATTCGGCAAAGATTATTCCAAACACACCAGCGTATCCTAGTGATTTTAGAATACTATCAATATCAAACATACCAGCTATTATACCAGATTATCTGCTAGCCTGAGTAAGCTTATGGGCAGCAATTAGAATTATAGTTAGGTCGGCTGGCGTAACGCCCTGGATGAGGCTGGCTTGAGCTATATTAGTGGGCTGTACTTCAAGCAGTCGAACACGAGCTTCATTGCGTAGCCCTGGCAAAAGTTGATAGTCCATTTTTGCTGGCAATACTTGTGCTTGGCGATCCTTGAGTCTTTGTACGGCTCGCTTTTGGGTGGCAAAATAACCACCGTATTTGACCTCCGATGATACTTGCAAAGCAATATCACTGGGTATCTTCTTGCCAAGCTCGGAATCCAAAGACGCTATGCTATTCTCTGGGCGAGCTAGATAGCTATAGCCCGAGATAGTCCGCCCCCCTACCCTATGGCGGCTGCCTTGAAGCTCAGCTATGGCCTTACTAATATTCTTTTGCTTTTGTACTACTCGATCATACTGAGCCTTACTTAGTAAGCCTAGCTTGTAGCCCTTAGCACCTAAACGCAAATCCGCATTGTCATTGCGTAATAGTAGCCGATATTCGGCTCGACTAGTAAATATGCGATATGGCTCTACATGCACTTTGGTTACTAAATCCTCAATAAGCACCCCTATATAAGCCTCACCCCTGTCAATAGTAAAGGCCTTCTTGCCTAGAGCTTGGCGGGCAGCATTAATGCCAGCTATCAGGCCTTGGGCGGCAGCCTCCTCATAGCCCGTGGTGCCGTTCATCTGCCCTGCCAAATACAAGCCAGCTACTTTTTTGGTCTCAAGGCTTAGTTTAAGCTGGTGGGGCAAGAAATAGTCATACACCACAGCATAACCGTATCTTATAAATTGAGCGTTTTCTAGTCCTGGTATGGTCCTAATTATCTTCTTTTGTAAGTGCTCGGGAAAAGCCAGCGAGCCACCCTGAATATACATCCAATCACCAAAAGGCCCATCAAGCCTACCTACTGGCTCTATAAATATCGGATGCCTATCGCGATCTGGGAAGTTAGCTATCTTACGATCTAGGCTAGGACAGCTTCGTGGTGCGCGTTCGGTAATCTTACCCGAAAACACCGGTGATTGAGTTAGGTTAGCCATAACTACCTTGTGGGTTTCTGGCGTAGTGTAGGTCAAATAGCAAGGCACTTGCTGGGTAGAATCCAATATTTGCCGATCGGGGTGGGCGAAGCTAATAGCCCCAGCACTGCCGGTGGCAACACTAACTTTACTATAGTCAATACTCGCTCGGCTTATTCTGGGTGGAGTGCCAGTCTTAAGCCGTCCGCGCTCCAGGCCAAGACCTATCAGTGAGTCACTCAGCCCAACAGACGAATCCTCATCTATTCTTCCTCCCTTACGAACCACATCATCGCCTACTACTATCTCACCATTTAGAAAAGTTCCACTACATACCACCACTGTAAAAGTAATAATAGTGCTATGATGCTTGGTGGTTACAGCAGTTATATGGCCATCAACCACCTTAACTCCCATAGCTTCATCTTCTAAAAAACTAAGGTTTTTACACTTAGCTAGATACTTAATCATATTTTGATTATACAAATCCATATCTACTTGCGCCCTATAAGCCCTTACAGCTGGGCCTTTGCCCGTATTGAGCACTTTAATTTGGATAGCACTGGCATCGGTTATTTTAGCCATTACTCCCCCCAGTGCGTCTATTTCGCGTACCAAATGCCCCTTGCCTGGACCGCCTATCGACGGATTACAGGGCAGGGCCGAGACCTTGGCTAGACTGGTAGATATGAGTAGTGTCTTGGCTCCAAGCCTAGCCGAAGCTATGGCAGCTTCACAGCCAGCGTGGCCGGCACCTATTACTATTACATCGTATTTGGTTGGTTTGACAGTAGAAGTTAGCATTAATATGCTATTCTACTCCTATAACGCTTTATTCTCAAACCCTAGGCCTAGCTTGACCAGATAGCCAATAAGGCTTACGCTAAAGCTATGTTTTCGGATTATTTAGCAGACTTTTTAGAATATATGGAGATTGAACGAGGCCGAAGCCTTAAAACAATCGAGAACTACTCGCTATACCTTAATAGATTCTATGAGTTTGCGGGTGATATCAAGGTTGGCAAGATAGATATTAACGAAGTTAGCAAGTGGCGTCGGTGGCTTAATCGCTACACAGGCAGTGACGGCCGAAAGGTATCTAAAACCACCCAGAATTATCACCTCATAGCGCTTAGGTCGTTTTTACGGTATATAGCGCGCCGTGATATCAGCTCCCTTGCCCCAGACAAGATAGAGCTCGCTACCAGCAACCGCCCCCAAGTTAGCTTTCTAACCACCCAAGAAGTACAGGAATTATTTAATGCCACAGATGCTAGCAATATAGTTGGGCTAAGGGATCGCGCCATACTTGAGCTGTTGTTTTCTACTGGACTACGCGTATCCGAGCTAGTGAGGCTTAATCGCGATAGCATCAATCTAGACAAAGGTGAATTTAGTATTCGCGGGAAGGGTCAAAAAGACCGCCCTGTATACATAAGTGATTCAGCCAAGCAGGCTATAATTGCCTACCTTGGTGTGCGTGCCGATAGCTACGATGCGCTCTTTGCTCGGGCCACCAATCCCAAAGACCAGGATAGTACTAGTATTAGCCAGCTCACTGCCCGAACCATCCAGCGTATCGTGGGGCGATACAGCAAGAAAGCCGGCATCACCAAGCATGTAACACCACACACCCTGCGCCATAGTTTTGCTACCGACTTACTAGGCAATGGCGCTGATTTGCGTAGTGTCCAGAGCTTACTAGGGCACACCAATATAGCTACCACCCAAATATACACCCACGTTACCGATCCCCAGCTTAAAGAAATACATAAGCAATTCCATTCTAATAATAAATAAATATCCTTATATAATTGCCAATGTGGCTTATTTATATTTGAAGGCCCCTAGAATCTAGGGTTGTATTCCCCGGGATCAAGGGTATATGAGCCCTCTTGCTGACTAAAAGCAGACTGACGATCTATACCGGGGGCTGGGTATACGAAGGTTTGGGGCGTAAGAGCAATATGTTCGGCTGAGAGGCGCTCGCCCAACATGTTGCTATCATAATACGACCTTCCAAATCTTATACCACTCTTGGCTATTAGTGAGCCATCTACACTGAGCCTAGTAAAACAATTTTGGGTGGGGCTAGGGGCTGAGGCTGTGGCACAAGTGTCAATTTTGCCAGAGGCATATATTAGGGCCGAAATATTAGCTACACTACTAGCAATATTGACATTACCCCTAACCACTATCGCTAGGTTGGGGTAATCTTTAATATTTGTGATGCCAGCAGGACTATAAATAATATTGGCATTAATGTAAAGATCTCCTTCAACATAGATAGTGACCCGACCTTTAGTTACATTGATGGAATTGCTAAGGGTGTTTCCACCAGTAAGCTTATACACGACGCCATCCCCACAGCCGGGTAGTACAGTTATAGTAGCCAACTCAGCAGTAGTTTTATCCGCCGAGCAAATAGGATCGGCTTTGCTAAATGTGTCATAGGCCTTCTTAACTCCCTCAACAATTACATCATTGCCGCCACTATTTAGTGGGTAGCTGTTGAGGATGCTATAGCCTGCGCCATTACCACAGCCCTCGGCAGTAGTAGCAGTAATATTGGTAAGGATATAATTATAGGTGCTACAAAATGGCCCGCCATTACCCACGGCAGAAATTATCAGAAACTCGGCTTCTTTATTGGTGGCAGTAGCAGGCCTAGCTCCGAGGTAAGTAGTACCATCAGGGCTAGTAACTTGACCGTTTATTTGCCCGCTAGCAATTACATCTCCCCGGCTAGTCCGAAGCCACGGCCAAGCCCAAGCAAAAGTAGGTGTGCCCCCACCACAGACGTCCGTACTCCCCCCAATACTGACATTAGGAAGTGTTAGGTCAGTTCCTACAGCGGTAACTAGCTTGGGGGTAATGCTACGCGTCCTGCCATCATGGAAAACACTATCTAGATCTACCATGAAATCATAATTAGTGGTGGCTAGCATCCCCGGATAGGTAGTATTATTACTGGTATAGGTAGTATTATTGGGGAGTTGCCGATTACCAGCTATAGTCTGGAGTAATGTAGAGCCTTGATAGAGCTTAACAACTGGGGCATTGGCTTGGTTACTGGCGTCTATGCCATAGCCTTCCCAATAGAAACGGCCATTAGCAGTACCAGAGGAGTCAACACCCTTTCGGCAAACAACTAAACCTTTGGAGGCTTGCCTTAAATTAAACTTAACGGTGGTAGTGGCATTATTGCTGACTCTAATGGCATTTACCTTGCATCTACCAGTATTATTAGCCCCTGTGCAGATCATAGTCCTGTGGTCCTGTGGACTGGGTGAGCCAGCTACCGTGTATGTGTCAACCTCATAACCAGCCGGTACATCCACCCAGGTGTTATAGCTTCCTGTAGTACCAGCCCGCTGGGAATTAGAGTACGGATCTTGGGGGTCTACCCATATTCCAGGATGACTATAAGGATTGCTAGTGCTCTGTGGGTTCCAGCTGTTGATATTATTTGTTATGCCGACCTTAGCGTTATAGGGCGGACTGCCTGGCGATGGATAATTATCCCCAGGTACTAGGTGCTTTTCGATTTGAATAGTACCAGCGTAGGTTGGTGGGGGAGGGGTTTCGATAAAGGTAAATATGACAACCATAAGGCCTGGATTGAGTGCTAAAATCTGGGTGCTAGGGCCAGAGAAGGCTGTTTTATGTCCCACCCAGCCTGAGCCGTCGTTGGCCTGCCTCCACCATTCACCTACCCAGTAACCATTCTTTACTACCCCCCCTACTGTTAATTTATTGGCTCCATTTAGCCAGGTGCCATGCTGGAATAGTGCCGAAACCTTGATCGTTAGGCCATAAGGCCAGCCTCCGGCCGCGCCGCACCATATGAACGGAGGCTTGTACCACGAGGCGAGATTATAAAAATTACCACTAGTACCCCACATGACTGAATTGGCATCTGGCGAATTATTATGATCGTTATCGAAATGATTACCATAATACGGGGCGGCCTGTAAGGGTATCAAACCAGGTACAGGCACTACCTCAGCCGAGCCACCTACATCTACTGGTGTGGAAGTAGTGGAGCCAAGACCTCTAAAGCCTGTAAAAACCGATAAATCGTTCGGTGTATAGGCCAGGGCCTGGCCGCTAAAAACAAAAAACACAGCTATACTAAGGCCTGCCACTAAGAGGGCTTTTAGGCTTCGGTACTTCATCATTGGAGTTTAGCCTTGGCTATATTTAGCTCCGATTGGTATCTATCTATCGAACCCTGCCCCTTCAGCACTAGATCTAGATACGCCATCATAAATCCTACTTCTTTTTTAATGCCACTAGCCGGCCCCCCAGGCACTGCGTTGATGGTGGCTAATGCTGTAAGCCCAGGCCCTCTGGCATTACTGAGCATATTATTAGTAGAGTCACCTTGCCCAGGGTTGGTTTCGCCTGCGAGCTTGGCTATTTCATGAATCAAACTACCGCTAGCACCGAGCGGCAGGGCGGTAGCAAAATATCCCGAATTATTAGACTGATCGAATAATGCCAGTCGCCTATCTAGCAAAAGCTCATCGGCCGCTTTTTGAGGAGTAATACTACCATTAGCCAACTTCTGCTGGTACTCTTTGGCCTTTTGGCTGGCATACTGCTTATCTGCTATTACTACGGCTGGCTGAATCGTATTCGGCACTACGGCTGGCTGGATCGTATTCGGCACTTGCTCCACCGTGCTTGCGGTGGGGGCGTCGTCATACCAAAAATAAAATACATAGCCTTGGTAGTAGCCAGTAGTCTTGGCGAGCTGAGTCTTATTGTTGATTATGCTTTGTATATAGGCACTTATGGTAGCTGGGGCAGCAGTATTGCCAATAACACCTGGGGCGGTACTTATCTCATTTGCATTAGGGCCAAAGCCCGTAACATACCCGGCCAAGTACTGGGGCTGTATTTCGGCATCTAGCTTTGCTCTATCCTCAGTAGAAAGATTACTTACACCGGGGAAGCTATTGTAAGATTTGATGGCTTCATCGTACACACTCTTATTAGAGAGTGTGTTCTTCTGATTAGACTTTCGTTGTGTAAATAAATACACCCCGCCAGCCACTAGCCCTGCTAGCAATAGTACAACTACGAATATCTTAAGCCCCTGCTTGCCTCGCTTAGGCATGAGTGGCTTCTGGGGTGAATTGGTATCAATAGTCCTGGCCGTACTTGTGATATGGCTAGCATCCGAACGATTGGTGTGATTATGATTATCCACTTTCTACCCTCTCTTAATATAAATTTTATTATACCCCATACAAAACTAAAAGGCACACACTGGCGAAGTAGGCACCAAAACTTTGTCGCTAGCATTTATAATCATTTGCTTACAAATATTATAATTAGTAGCATCATTATCTCCCTTGCCTGTATACACGACTGAGTCAAGTACATTTTCTATAGCAACCGAGTAAATTAGCTTTTCGGCCTTTACGCGCCGATACAAGTTATCTACCTTAGCAGTCACATCTATTTGGGCACTAGTACTTTGTATAGGTACAACCACGCCTACACTATTAAAAAAGCTCAAACTAAAATGGGTGTCGCTATACCGTGGCTTAATTCGTATTACCATATTATATGAGTTATAAGTAGCATCAGTTGTTAAGCCCAGCGCCCCTCTCAAATCAAATCCATTTTGGACTACGCTACTAACTATGGCTTTAGTGGTGGCACACTTGTAAGTAGTGCCTGTGCATTTATTATCAACTGGCGTTGTTCTCCCACCCATAGCTGAAAACCCTTTATCAATTGTGCCAGGCACGAAGAATATTGTGGCTGATTTGATACTACCTGTACCTATTGTTCCTGTTCCAGGCCAATATATTACGGTCATCTCAATGCTAGCAGCGGCAATATAGTCAGGGTCAGTGACTGTGGGGTACAAAATGCTGGTAGTAGGTGATGGTAATACTCCGTCCTGGAGAGTGTGCCACTGAAGGTTAAGATAGCTAGGCGGTGGTCCAGCAGGAGCACCACCTGGACCTGGATAAGATGGCCCAGCAAACACCTGTATGGCTCTATCCTGCGATAAATAGCCTTCATAGGCACCAGTAAAAGCGCTAGTAACGGTAGCACAAGTAATGCTAGCGTTAACGCCGAGGGAGTCATCAACACTAAAGGTCGTATCACCAGTAACAGTAGAACAGCCTGGCTTAGAATATGTAGGGGTAACGCTAAGCTTCGCCACGGCCAGCTTTACTCCTGCCTCGGCAGCCTGTAAGGCCCTAGAGCTTAGGTCGGTTTTGCGAGCTTGCTGCTGCTCCCTAATACTAAGGGCAGATATACCAGCTACCATAATTGTTAAGATTAGCCCTATGGCCAACACCAATAGCAGTGAAGTTACGCCAGCTTGTTTTTTACTAATGACTCTACCCATAAGAATTTTCATAATTTTATTATACCACCTTTCCAAGTATTAAAAACATTTTATTTACCTCTTATGTTTACAACGGTAATGAGCTCTAGCTCCCCGCAGTAAATATTGTTAGCGGCACAACCTACAGTAGTATCAAGGGTGCCTGTGATGAAGCTAAACTTAATAATTACCGCCACAACATCTGTATATGCAGATGGGCTTGAGCCAATGGTGCGAGTTACCCTAAAGCCGGCGGTTCCTGCGAGAATATACATATTGTCTAGGCTGATAGTCTGGGGGGAGTTTGTGGAGAGCGTGAGATTATCTGATGTGCCCGTGGCGCATGTGCCGGGGGTAGCAGAACCTGGATAAGTGTACTCATTCTTTACAATAGTAGTACCAGACTGCTCATATTTTATAAGTGTCTTAGTGGTAGGATTATACGAGCATACAACATTAGAGTTGTTGGGGGCGGAAGCGCTGGGAAGTATTAGCTTCCCATAGCGAATATCGCGGGCAATACTATCTAGCACATTACGGCCGTTTTCTTGATTCTGTCTGACATGGCTGGCAAATACATAAAAGCGCATCATACCCACAACTGTAGTCATAGCAATAGCAAGCATAACTCCCATAATAACTATTGCCAGCAGAAGTTCTACAAAGGTAAAGCCGGGCTGGTGGTGGGTTCTTAGCTTCATCGGTCTTTGGTTAATAATATAGTATTGGTAACATTTTGATCGATGAGGGAATTACGGGGACGCCAAGTAACCTTAATGCTAGCATACACTCCATTAGTAGCATCACCAGTAAGGGTAATGGCGAGGGTAGCCGAGCTGCCAAGCTGGGGGGCGAGAGTCTGGACTAAAAGATTGCAGTCGGCGGCGGGGAGGTCGGCTTTTATAACTTTCCAGGATGCACCGGAAGGTTGATATTGCATACAAAACGGAGTAGGGGGGGTAGTAGTAATGTAGCTACCCATAGCTGGGAGGGGTGGGGAGGATGTGCTATACCCAGTTAAAAATGATGGAGCTTCAGCGTAGTTCCACTCCAGCGAATCACGATAGGCCTTAAGTGCATCTGCCTGGTATTGCGCCACAAAGCTAGCTTGAGTTTCGTTCTGGGCCGATAGAGATGCTTTGTAGCTATTCATAGCCCCCGAGAACGACACTGCTATAATTGCACTAAGGATTGCAAAAGCAAACATTACCTCTATCAGTGTGTCTCCCCGTCTGGTAATACTCATTTGACCACCTTGAGGGATTGGTTGTTGGGAGTGGCTAAATCAAAATTAACATAGTACTGCTTGGTTGCCGATACAGGAGCACTACCCAAATAAAAAGCCATTTTGAGATTGCCCTGTCTGTCAATAATAGTATAGTTAGCAATACTGCTTGCCCCACCAATCCCACTACCAGGTGCCGTAAAGGCGTAGCTCTGGCCAGTCCTGTTTTTAAAGACTAGAGTAACTAGATCGCCCATAGCATAGCCTGGTATAGTAGATATGTTAGTATTATTATAGCTAGGGCCATAGTTATTAAGATTATAGCTAGGGTTATTATCCCACTTGAGCTGGTATGGCATAGCTATGTCATAAGATTCATAAGCCGAGATGGAGTATGGGGTAGTGCGTGATTGAGCAAGCTTATAGACAGTCATCTTGGTGCCATTAAATTGTATTGCCACTCCAAATATTTCCTTACCCAATAGATTGCTAGTATCATGAGGAGGAGTAGCCCCCAGACCCTGCTGGGCATCGGTACGGACTCTGGCAATCTCGCTCATTACCTGCCGGGGTGAATCACTGGCCTCAATGCCCTTACGGCTATTAAATACACCAATAGCAATAATAAACAGTAAGCCTGATATAACCATTACCATTATGACTTCTATTATAGCCAGGCCGGGCCTAGTGTTCTTGATGCCTCTTAGCATAGATTATATTATAACACTTATACTAGGGGTTTTATAAATATCCTAAATACCAGTTGGCCAAGGCTAGCCCATATAGCAGGCCAATATAAAATCCAATTATCAAAAACGGCCCAAAAGGCACCTTAACACCCCGCTTGATAGGTGATCTGCTAAGTACATAGAGCCCATATACAGCGCCTAGAATATAAGAGGCAAATAGCCCCACCACAAGTGCTTTAGGCTCCAAGAACAGCCCCATAATAGCCACCAAGCGAATATCCCCTGCCCCTAGCCACTTACCACGGCTAAAGTACCATAGCCCGGTGTAGGCCAGCACGATCACCGCCAGCATTGCCAACTGGGGTATAAGACTATCCCAGCCACCCTGCAAAGCCTTTAACCCTAGCGATAACATTCCGAGTGTTATAGCGGGTAGCATATATTTTTCGGGTAGTTCCATATATAAGCCATCGTATACGAAGCTAGCCACCAGTAGCACGCTAGCAATAAGCAGAATGATAAATTGAGCCCAGCCGTAGAGCCCTATCGGTACCAAGCACCAGTATAATAGCCCAAATAACAGCCCCGTGCTTACCTCTACCAGCGGATAAGCAATGCTAATAGGCCCTGCACAGTACCGACACTTACCACGCAGCACAATATAGCTCATAACTGGTACTAGATCATACCAAGCTAGTGGGTGCTTACAGCTGGGGCATTTGGAGCGCCCCTTGGCCACCGATAAGCCCTTGTGGGTGCGCCATACCCAAGCGTTAATAAAGCTACCCAGCACTAGGCCCCAGAATCCAAACATTATAGTCATTATTGTTATTTCCATAGTTTTATATTAAACCCAAAGTGGCTATAACCCAAAAAGCCCTTGGATGAGGGGCTTTTAATACCTAGCCGGTAGCTACTGGGGATAGGGCGGAGGACTAAAGATAAAGCTCGTAGCTAACTACTCAAACAGAATGAAGTTTGAGTAGTAGCATCAGCGGTTTCTTGGGCCACAGCAACGACAAATCTAGAACCAGTAGCAGGAGTACTACTAGTGGTAGGACAAGAACCGGTGGCACCACCTAGTATCACCATACCGTTAAGGGCTGGTATGACGCCGGCGGTGATAGTAACAGCATAGCTGACACCATTAGGTGCGAGTACATTGCCCGTAACAGCCATTAAAGTTGCGCAAGCAGTATTGTATGGCCCAGCAACACTACAGCTGGGATAAGTCCCGGCATTATTAGCTGCAAAAGTCTCTGCAGCAGCTAGTACTCTCCTAGCATCACCCTGCGTTCTTGTATTACGCGCTGTTCGCTGCAATTGTGGTACTACCAAAAACACCAACAGCATAATAATCGCAGCTATCACTAGTACTATTATAACTTCTATTATTGTAAAGCCCTTATTAATTCTATTCTTCATTCTTCTCCTTAATTTATTATTTATAATTACTATTGTATTATTCCCCTTATGCTCTAAGATACTACACTACTAATATAGTAGTCAATGGTTATTTGTCAATATTTGTTCCGGCTCCCACCCCTCCAGGGTGCTCCCCTACGACATTTACCAAACCATATATAGGGTATAGCACGGCTACAACGATAAACATTACCGTAACTCCCAAAAATATAATCATAAATGGCTCTATCATTGCCGATAAGTTCTTGACAGCTTGGTCCACTTCTTCCTCAAAAAATGTAGCAACTTTCTCTAGCATCGTGCCCAAGGTTCCAGACTCCTCACCTACCGCTATCATTTGTGGTACTAGCTTAATAATCTCATCGTGTCCGGCCAATGCCGATGATAGTGATTCGCCTACCCTGACCTTTTCTCCAGCATCAAAGATAATTGCCTTAACCACCACATTATCAACAGACTCGCCAGATATTGTGATAGCCTGCAGCAAAGGCACGCCACTATTGACTAGCGAGCTCAAGGTGCGAGTGAACCTAGCAGCATAAACTTTCTTAAATAGTAGCCCAAAAACGGGTAGCTTCATCTTCAATCTATCTATGGCTTTTCGCCCTGGAGTAGTCTGGCTATAAGCTCTTATACCAAAGCCAATAGCTAACAATAGTAGTAAAACAATATACCAATAATTCGCAGCTGCATTACTTATGGCTAGAAGAATTTGTGTAAATAGAGGAAGCGTTTGGCCAAGCTCCTTATACAAAATAGCTACCTGTGGTAGCACCGTAACGAGCATAAATACAATTACAAGAATTATTACAACCAGCACTATAAGGGGATATATCAGTGCTCCCTTCACCTGCCTTAATACCTGCTGCTCTTTCTCCTGCTGGTCTGCCAAACGCTGTAAGGATTCATCTAGTGTGCCTGACTGCTCGCCAGCATCTACCAGACTAATAAAGATACGATTAAAGTAAGCTGGGTATTCACCAAAAGATTTAGCTAGGCTGGATCCACCCTGAACACTAGCAGCTATCTTAAGTAAGATGGATTTGAATTTAACACTATCTACCTGATCAATAGCAGTATCTAGGGCTTGGGTTATTGGCAACCCAGCCTTAACTAGCGTAGATAGCTGGCGCGTAAATACCGACTTAACTTTGGATTTGATACCTGTACCCAGCAAATTCTTCTTCCATAGAGGCTCGGCATCTGCGGCATCTTGGATTTTAATTGGGTACATAGACTTTTCTATAAGAATAGCGGCTGCGGCGTTTTTATTATTAGCACTAATCCTACCCTTACGCACTTCTCCAGAATCATTTTCCTTGGCGGTGTATATATAATCTATCATCTTGGTTCTACCTCTGCATCAATCTCTCAAACTCTTCTAGATTTAGCGCATATCCTCTGGCAATCTCAAAGCTGATTTTGCCAGCATGCACTAGCCTAACTAGGGTAGTATCCATAGTCTGCATTCCAGCTTCAGCACTGGTCTGAATAACAGCATCTATCTGGTGAGTTTTGGATTCACGAATAATATTGCGTACTGCAGAATTAACCACTAATATCTCGGTTGCTACCACTCTACCACCACCAACCATAGGTATCAGGCGCTGGCTAACAATAGCCTGCAAGACATTACTAAGCTGAATACGGATTTGTTGTTGCTGGTGAGGTGGGAACACATCTATCATACGATCAATGGATTGTGAGGCTGAATTAGTGTGTAGGGTAGCCATAACTAGGTGGCCAGTCTCTGCCAGGGTAACGGCGGTGGCGATTGTTTCTAAATCGCGCATCTCACCTATCAGTATTACATCAGGATCCTCGCGCAAGGCCGAACGCAAGCCTGAACCAAAGCTAAGTGTATCAAAATGCACTTCACGCTGTACTATAATGGATTGCTTGTGATAGTGCTGATACTCTATGGGATCTTCAATGGTAATGATGTGTAGGGCCTTTTCGGTGTTTATCTTATCTACCATAGCCGCCTGAGTAGTGGATTTGCCAGAGCCTGTGGGCCCGGTGACTAGCACTAAACCTCTAGGATAATCTGTAAATGAGTTTATGATTTTGGGTAATCCTAACTCCTTGATGTTGCGTATTTTGGTGGGGATAAGCCGCAAGGCAACTGCCAAGTTACCCTTCTCGTGGAAAGCGTTGACTCTAAACCTAGCCAAATCTCCATAAGCAAAAGAAAAGTCTAGCTCTAGGTTGGTTGTTAATAATTGCTTTTGCTGCTCATCTAAAATGCTCTCCACCAAGGCTTCGATGTCGGCTGGCTTAAGCTCTAGGGGTTTTTCAACCTTGGTTAGTGATCCATCTATCCGCAACATTGCTGGCAAGCCAACCTGTAAATGAAGGTCCGACGCGTCCCGCCTGAGCATTTCCTCTAGCAATGGTTCTATTTTAATGGTAGTTGGTTGGTTGGTTGGTTCCATATTGTTAATCCGCCGATACCCTTGCTACTTCTTTAATAGTAGTAATACCTATAAGCACTTTCATCAAGCCATCTTGCTGCATGGTGAGCATACCGTCCTGCTGTGCCTGATGCTGAATAATACTAGATGTGGCTTGTTTTAATAGTAATTGTTCTATTTGTTTATTAAGCTCAAATATCTCGTATATGCCGACTCTACCCTTATAGCCATCGGTGCAATCACTACATCCTTCCCCCTCATACAAAGTATAAGCTTTTTGACTAAAGATTGGCAAGCTATCAAAGCCAAAGTCATCTGAAACTTTTTTTATTTCTTGTTCTGTTTGAGGCAGTAAATGCCCTATTTGCTTATTTATCATTATAGTTGCAGCTTCGCTAGACTGAAATGGCTTCCGACATTTTTCACAAACCTTACGGACTAACCTTTGACCCATAACTACATTGATCGTAGAGGCAATTAGGAAGGGCTCTATGCCCATATCTAAGAGTCTGGGCAATACCCCAGCCGCAGAGTTGGTGTGTAAAGTGGAGAGTACTAAGTGACCCGTAAGAGAAGACTGCACAGCCAAATCGGCAGTTTCGTGATCACGAATCTCACCAACCATTATCACATTAGGGTCTTGGCGTAGTATCGAACGAAGTCCATTAGCAAAAGTCAGGCCCACGGCATTATTAACTTGCATTTGATTAATACCAGGCATCTGGTACTCTACAGGGTCCTCTAGTGTTACTATGTTGATTTGACTGTTTTTAATGCTCTGGATAATAGCATAGAGGGTGGTGGACTTACCCGAGCCTGTTGGGCCAGTAGAAAGTATCATTCCATAGGGCTTAGTAATGGCTTTCTTAAGGAGTCTAGCCGACCTACCCCTGAAACCCAAGGCATCAATGTCAAATATGCCCTCGGACTTATCCAGAAGCCTAATTACAATTTGTTCGCCATAGGATATGGGAGCAATAGTAATACGCATATCTACTTCCTTGCCAGATGTGCGGTACTGCGCCTGCCCATCTTGAGGTATACGGTGCTCATCTATTTTTAGATTAGATAAAATCTTAATCCTAGATACTAAAGCCGCCTCAGTGACTTTAGGTAAGCTCATAACTTCCCGCAGTAAGCCATCTACCCTAAATCTAATTTTGACTGATTTTTCTTGTGGCTCAATATGTATATCGGAGGCTTTAGAGCCGATTGCGTATTCAAATATGGTGTTGAGGGCTTTAGTTATGGGGGCGTCTTGAATAATCGTTTCAATACTTTTTGGGTTATTCTTTTTAGGCTTATTAAAATCTATGATAAAGTTATGCTTTTCTTCGGTTTTTTCTTCGTCAACACCCAAGGCTTGCTCTACATCTTCTGCTAAATTAGAGGTGTAGCTTGATATCCATTTTTCTATTTGGCTCTTAGATGCCATATAGGCGTTAATGGTATAGCCTGTTTTACGGGATAAAAAATCAACTGCTTGAAGGTTTTGAGGGTCCAGGCTAGCCACATTAAGCTTGCCATCTACTAAGCCAAAAGCAACAGACATAAATGATTCAGCTATATCGCGGGGGATGATAGCTAGTGTTGAGCTAGGAATAGATATCTTTGTTAAATCTACATAAGGAATATTAGAGCTCATTGCCATAAGCTTAGTAGCATCGTCTTCTTTAAGAGTACCTCGGCTTACCAATAGCTGAAGTAGGCTTACATTTTGCTTTAGGGCATCAAGCTTGGCAAGCTCTAAATTATCAGCTGTAAGTATTCCCTGCTGAGCAATTATCTGTTCAATTTTGCGTTCTGTATCGGCCGATAATATCATAGCTAACTCCTGATTTGCGCAGAAATCTCTCTTGCTGATAGGGCGATAGTGGATTTACTATTAATAGTATTATAGGTAGTTGGCTTTATATTGACATCATAAAACTTAGTTTTCTTGAGGGTATCAATTTCTTCTTGATTGAAATTAGGATTGACAGGATGTGGGATTGTGACCTGTACACCGCTACCCTTAGATGGAGGGATTAAGTATCTATATAAAAGCGCGACCGCTAATACAAAAATTGCTACAGATATGATAATAGTGGTTATTGTTTTTTTATTCATTGCAGTTCCTTTGTAGTTGGGCTAATATTGGCAGGGCCTTGGAAATATACCATAAATGAAGTATCTGCAGTAATTTTTTGGTCCCTCATGTCATCGCCGTAGCTAATACTAATAAAATCTAGCACCCTAGCCGAATCCTCTGTTTTGGCAAGGAAATCTTGTACTGTTCCCCGTGTGCCTTCCATAGCTATGGTAATGCTATAAGAACTAACCCCTCCAGCATTAGCTTTAGTAGCTATAGTAGGTACGCCCCCCCTGGTGATGCTAGTTATCTTTACATTTGACTCATTACCCATACGCTCAACCATAGCAAGTAGCTCTGCAAAAGCATCATTGGTAGGTACAGCAATGAGTATTTGATCTTGGGTAGACTTTCCCTCAAAGCCAGGTAATATTAATTTATCGTAGTTAGGCTTAAGTTGAACTAAATCCTTCTTTTTTTGCTCTAATAGCCCTATAGTTTGATCCTGCGCCTTATTTTTATAGGTTTGAAGGCTAAAGGCTCCCCACAGCCAATATATAGCTATGCCACCCGCCAGAACAACTATAAAAATTATCAAAATTACGGTAATTAGATAATTTCGGGTTGATTTATCTTGCTCCATAGAAACCTCAGTCATCGGCACCACAGGGTGCTTCTTAGTGGGGTTAGCCTTGGGTTTAATGTTGGGGTCTAAATCTGTCATATTATTTTCCTACCTGTTTAGCAAGTACCTTTTGATCTACAGTTACATCTAATGAAAAGGTCACTGTACCTGTAGCTATATTTGGCGAGGCAGATTTAATCTCGACAGATGTAAAAATTGCTGAGCGGTCAAGATTTGGCTGGAGTTTATAGTTAACATTATAGCTTAATAGTATCTCTTTATACCTACCTACATCAGCAAAAGAATTAGTGGTGCCCGAAATTGTAATCTTGCCATCTACATTAACTTGTATGCTAGTTATTTTTACATTGTCTGGTGTTGCTTCATATAAATTCTTATAAATTCTGGTGGGGTATGTCCTTTTTTGATTCAAAATAGTAAATTCCTGAAGGTTAGCTTGCAGAGTTGCCGCTTTTTGTTCTAGGTCCTTGTTTTTTGATATTTCTTGATTTAGATCGTTAAGCCTGGACTCATTGATTAGATAAGTTGCATTCAAAAAACCCAAAAATAGTAAAAATGTAATTACGACTGTAGCTACACTTCCTGTACTTACTATAGCTATAGTAGTATAAAATCTTTTCCTGGATTGATTCCTGAGCTTAGCTAGCCGGGCTTCTGGTAATAAATTAATTAGGATACTCATTTGCTAAAGTTCCTAAGTGCTAGGCCTAATGCTGTTGCGTAATTTAAGCTAAGTATAGATATACTCTCCTGTAGGTTTGAGGGATAGCTAATATTTACCCAGGGGTTGCCTATCTCTACCGTGAGCTGGGTAGAATTGGCAATATAGACGGCTAAATTGGGTAATGCCGATGTGCCACCAGTAAGAATTAGTTTTTCGGTCTTTGACTCGGGATTACGCTCAGTATAGAAAGCTATGGACTTTTTGATTTCCTCGACTATATGGTCTATCACGGGCTTAATGGTCTTAAATACCTGCCCCTCAATTTTATCTTCCTGCAAACCAAACTTTTTCATAAACTGATCAGCTTGCGTCATATCTAGGCCTAGGTTTTGAGATATAACCCTTCGTATAGCCTTGGATCCTACGCCTACAGACCGAACTATCTGCGGTACTTCACCCGTAAAAATCGCAATATCACTGGCCATAGTGCCTATATCTACAACCATAACTGTCGTCTTGGCCTGGGCTGGCTGAGTTAGTGATCTAGCCAACGCTAGAGCATTAATTTCAAGGCTAAGCAGTTCAAAGCCAGCTTTTTGGATAATATTAAGATACTTATTGGCAATGTTATTAGGTGCCGCCACTAGTAGTATATCAAGCTGGTCTGAGTTGGGGTCCTCTCCTATAACTGCCCAGTCAAGCTTTACGTCATCAAGTGACATAGGTATATATTTGTCTGCTTGGTACTTAATACTCTCCCCTAGTTCCTTTAGGGGTAGCTTGGGGGTTTTAATAATTGCAGTATATGATGCCACCGAGGGCAAAGCTGCTATTACATTTTTGCTAGTAACATTAGCGTCGCTAGCCAGCTTTCTTACATATTCTGCTACCCTATCTTGATCGATTGGTGAATCACTAGATAGAAGGTTTTCGGGCATATCAATATCCCCATAGGTAATTAGAGTTGGGCGACCTCGAAGTTCTCTAACCTGAGCAACCTTAATACTGCTGTTTCCCAAATCAAGACCGAAATAATTCTGTTCTTGATTAAACGATTCCATAACCTAATTTTAGCATAAGACTAATCATTATATTAACATTTCGCATAAGAATTTTAGTGCTACTTAGTGCTACAAAGTAAAAGGCTATTTATAGCTACTATCAAACTGTGATGCAATGCTGGTATTTATATTATAATTTAGCAGGTAAACTGCATCATTATAGTGTTCTACTATTTCTTTTATCGGCAGGTTTAGCCCCTAGAATCTAGGGTTGTATTCCCCGGGATCAAGGGTATATGAGCCCTCTTGCTGACTAAAAGCAGACTGACGATCTATGCCGGGGGCTGGGTATACGAAGGTTTGGGGCGTAAGAGCAATGTATTCGGCTGAGAGGCGCTCGCCCAACATGTTGCTATCATAATACGACCTTCCAAATCTTATACCACTCTTGGCTATTAGTGAGCCATCTACACTGAGCCTAGTAAAACAATTTTGGGTGGGGCTAGGGGCTGAGGCTGTGGCACAAGTGTCAATTTTGCCAGAGGCATATATTAGGGCCGAAATATTAGCTACACTACTAGCAATATTGACATTACCCCTAACCACTATCGCTAGGTTGGGGTAATCTTTAATATTTGTGATGCCAGCAGGACTATAAATAATATTGGCATTAATGTAAAGATCTCCTTCAACATAGATAGTGACCCGACCTTTAGTTACATTGATGGAATTGCTAAGGGTGTTTCCACCAGTAAGCTTATACACGACGCCATCCCCACAGCCGGGTAGTACAGTTATAGTAGCCAACTCAGCAGTAGTTTTATCCGCCGAGCAAATAGGATCGGCTTTGCTAAATGTGTCATAGGCCTTCTTAACTCCCTCAACAATTACATCATTGCCGCCACTATTTAGTGGGTAGCTGTTGAGGATGCTATAGCCTGCGCCATTACCACAGCCCTCGGCAGTAGTAGCAGTAATATTGGTAAGGATATAATTATAGGTGCTACAAAATGGCCCGCCATTACCCACGGCAGAAATTATCAGAAACTCGGCTTCTTTATTGGTGGCAGTAGCAGGCCTAGCTCCGAGGTAAGTAGTACCATCAGGGCTAGTAACTTGACCGTTTATTTGCCCGCTAGCAATTACATCTCCCCGGCTAGTCCGAAGCCACGGCCAAGCCCAAGCAAAAGTAGGTGTGCCCCCACCACAGACGTCCGTACTCCCCCCAATACTGACATTAGGAAGTGTTAGGTCAGTTCCTACAGCGGTAACTAGCTTGGGGGTAATGCTACGCGTCCTGCCATCATGGAAAACACTATCTAGATCTACCATGAAATCATAATTAGTGGTGGCTAGCATCCCCGGATAGGTAGTATTATTACTGGTATAGGTAGTATTATTGGGGAGTTGCCGATTACCAGCTATAGTCTGGAGTAATGTAGAGCCTTGATAGAGCTTAACAACTGGGGCATTGGCTTGGTTACTGGCGTCTATGCCATAGCCTTCCCAATAGAAACGGCCATTAGCAGTACCAGAGGAGTCAACACCCTTTCGGCAAACAACTAAACCTTTGGAGGCTTGCCTTAAATTAAACTTAACGGTGGTAGTGGCATTATTGCTGACTCTAATGGCATTTACCTTGCATCTACCAGTATTATTAGCCCCTGTGCAGATCATAGTCCTGTGGTCCTGTGGACTGGGTGAGCCAGCTACCGTGTATGTGTCAACCTCATAACCAGCCGGTACATCCACCCAGGTGTTATAGCTTCCTGTAGTACCAGCCCGCTGGGAATTAGAGTACGGATCTTGGGGGTCTACCCATATTCCAGGATGACTATAAGGATTGCTAGTGCTCTGTGGGTTCCAGCTGTTGATATTATTTGTTATGCCGACCTTAGCGTTATAGGGCGGACTGCCTGGCGATGGATAATTATCCCCAGGTACTAGGTGCTTTTCGATTTGAATAGTACCAGCGTAGGTTGGTGGGGGAGGGGTTTCGATAAAGGTAAATATGACAACCATAAGGCCTGGATTGAGTGCTAAAATCTGGGTGCTAGGGCCAGAGAAGGCTGTTTTATGTCCCACCCAGCCTGAGCCGTCGTTGGCCTGCCTCCACCATTCACCTACCCAGTAACCATTCTTTACTACCCCCCCTACTGTTAATTTATTGGCTCCATTTAGCCAGGTGCCATGCTGGAATAGTGCCGAAACCTTGATCGTTAGGCCATAAGGCCAGCCTCCGGCCGCGCCGCACCATATGAACGGAGGCTTGTACCACGAGGCGAGATTATAAAAATTACCACTAGTACCCCACATGACTGAATTGGCATCTGGCGAATTATTATGATCGTTATCGAAATGATTACCATAATACGGGGCGGCCTGTAAGGGTATCAAACCAGGTACAGGCACTACCTCAGCCGAGCCACCTACATCTACTGGTGTGGAAGTAGTGGAGCCAAGACCTCTAAAGCCTGTAAAAACCGATAAATCGTTCGGTGTATAGGCCAGGGCCTGGCCGCTAAAAACAAAAAACACAGCTATACTAAGGCCTGCCACTAAGAGGGCTTTTAGGCTTCGGTACTTCATCATTGGAGTTTAGCCTTGGCTATATTTAGCTCCGATTGGTATCTATCTATCGAACCCTGCCCCTTCAGCACTAGATCTAGATACGCCATCATAAATCCTACTTCTTTTTTAATGCCACTAGCCGGCCCCCCAGGCACTGCGTTGATGGTGGCTAATGCTGTAAGCCCAGGCCCTCTGGCATTACTGAGCATATTATTAGTAGAGTCACCTTGCCCAGGGTTGGTTTCGCCTGCGAGCTTGGCTATTTCATGAATCAAACTACCGCTAGCACCGAGCGGCAGGGCGGTAGCAAAATATCCCGAATTATTAGACTGATCGAATAATGCCAGTCGCCTATCTAGCAAAAGCTCATCGGCCGCTTTTTGAGGAGTAATACTACCATTAGCCAACTTCTGCTGGTACTCTTTGGCCTTTTGGCTGGCATACTGCTTATCTGCTATTACTACGGCTGGCTGAATCGTATTCGGCACTACGGCTGGCTGGATCGTATTCGGCACTTGCTCCACCGTGCTTGCGGTGGGGGCGTCGTCATACCAAAAATAAAATACATAGCCTTGGTAGTAGCCAGTAGTCTTGGCGAGCTGAGTCTTATTGTTGATTATGCTTTGTATATAGGCACTTATGGTAGCTGGGGCAGCAGTATTGCCAATAACACCTGGGGCGGTACTTATCTCATTTGCATTAGGGCCAAAGCCCGTAACATACCCGGCCAAGTACTGGGGCTGTATTTCGGCATCTAGCTTTGCTCTATCCTCAGTAGAAAGATTACTTACACCGGGGAAGCTATTGTAAGATTTGATGGCTTCATCGTACACACTCTTATTAGAGAGTGTGTTCTTCTGATTAGACTTTCGTTGTGTAAATAAATACACCCCGCCAGCCACTAGCCCTGCTAGCAATAGTACAACTACGAATATCTTAAGCCCCTGCTTGCCTCGCTTAGGCATGAGTGGCTTCTGGGGTGAATTGGTATCAATAGTCCTGGCCGTACTTGTGATATGGCTAGCATCCGAACGATTGGTGTGATTATGATTATCCACTTTCTACCCTCTCTTAATATAAATTTTATTATACCCCATACGCTTTTATAATTATAGTACATATGCTTCTGCGTAAGAATACCAGTAGCTCTTTAGCTTATAAAAATGCTATAATTAGGGCGAATGTCAGGATATTAAAATATGAGTCTATCTATAGGAATTGTGGGCCTGCCCAATGTGGGCAAATCAACGCTTTTTAATGCCCTTACCAAGAACCGAGTATTAGCGGCCAACTACCCCTTTGCCACCATAGAGCCAAATGTAGGTGTGATTAATGTACCTGATGAACGAGTAAGTAAGCTGGCTAACATTAGTAAGAGTGCCAAGACTATCCCCGCTAGCTGTACCTTTGTGGATATCGCAGGCATCGTTAAGGGCGCCTCCGAAGGTGCAGGACTAGGCAATAAGTTCCTCAGCCATATCCGAGAAAACAATGTAATAATCCAAGTGGTACGAGCATTTGAAAACGATAACATCATACACATCGAGGGCAACATTGACCCTAAGCGTGATATAGATATTATCCGCATGGAGCTTTGCTTGGCAGACCTAGCAACAGTTCAAGCTCGCCTCACAAAAGCCGATAAAGAGATTAAAACCAACCCCATGCTCAAGCCGTATTTTGATGAGCTCAAAAAGGCCGAGACGGTACTTGATAATACCGAGCTCGTGGCTAGCAATAAAGATATAGGCCTAGATGCCATTAAAGACCTCCAGCTACTGACCGCCAAGGACTTTATATATGTGTTTAATATAGACGAAAATGACCTAGGCAATACCGACATTAAAAGCCAGCTAGCCGAGCTAGTGGCACCCTACCCTAGTGTATTTTTAAGTGCCGAGATGGAATCCCAGCTGATGGACCTTGAAGCTAGTGAGGCTAATGAACTATTAGCATCTTTAGGGCAAGAAGAATCGGGGCTAGATACACTAATTCGGCTAGGCTATGAAACCCTCGGCTTTATAAGTTACTTTACTTGTGGTGAGCAAGAGACTCGTGCCTGGACAATCCGCAAGGGTACTCTTGCCCCCCAGGCTGCTGGGGTAATTCATGGTGATTTTGAAAAGGGCTTTATAAAAGCCGAGGTAGTAGGCTTTGATGATTTTGTGGCAGGCAATGGGTGGGCAGGAGCTGGGGAAGCCGGTAAGACTCGGCTAGAGGGCAAGGATTATGAGTTCAAGGATGGCGATATTGCCATTTTTAGGCACGCCTAAACTTACTTGGCGCGTTCAATGTAGCTAGCCCTGCGAGTATCAACCCTGAGTGCATCGCCTTCTTTAATAAATTGGGGGGCTTGTATTTTAAGCCCTGTCTCAAGCTCTACCTCTTTGGTGGTAGCGCTAGCACTATTACCTCTATCACTACCTGGAGCGCTGATGACTTTTAATATGACATTTTTAGGCCATTCAAAACCTATGATATTGTCATTATATACTTGGGCGTCAATGGTCGAGCCCTCCAGCAAATACTTGGGTATATTGTCATCTAAATCCAAATCTAGCTCGATAGTTTCATAGCTATCTTGATTCATAACACTCATCTTGCCACCGCCCGAGTACAAATACTGCACACTTTGGCGACCTATGTCGGCTGGCTTAACTTTTTCAACATTTTTAAAAGTCTTATCTATGACCTGCCCTGTAATTAGGTTTTTGAGTTTGGTATTGACAATGCTACCACCCCTACCTAGTTGCTTTTGGGCATACTCTAAAACCTTGTATGGTGAGCCATCAAGGTCTATGAGGGTGTCTTTGCGGAGATCTGTAACGCCGTACATAGTGAGGCTATTTAACTACAAATGGTAATAGAGCTAGGTGCCGTGCGCGCTTGAGGGCAACTGTCAGCATACGCTGATGCTTCATACTTGCGCCTGTTTTTTTGCGGGAATCAATCTTGCCTACGCCATTAAGATAGCGCTGTAAAAGCTTAACGTCCTTATAGTCAATGTATTCTATTTCTTCGGAATATAGTTTGTTCTGTTTGGCCCTATAAAAGTCTGCCATAATTATTTCCTTCTTTGGTTAGAACGGTATGTCGTCTAGGTTAATATCGCCCTCGCCCATATCATCTACCGAAGGGGCGTCGCCTTTTTTGGTTGGTTTGACGGGTGGGGTTGGCTTGCTACCGGCAGAGTTAGAGCTGTCAGCTGAGTAATCCTTACCACCATCAGCTTGCCCGCCAATAAAATTAATGTCACTTGCAACTATCTCGGTTCGTTGACGCTTGGCTCCATCGTCCCCTTCCCAGCTACGAGTTTGCAAGCGGCCAGATACTAATACCTTGCGACCTTTCTTAAGGTAGCTATTAACCAACTCGGCAAGCTTACCCCAGGCAACGATATTGTGGTACTCCACAGAATCTTTCTTTTCGCCACTTTGATCCAGCCAGCTACGATTAGTAGCCACACTAAATGAAGTTACATTCTGACCACTTGGCGTGGTGCGCATTTCGGGATCTCTGGTGAGATTACCCATTACTATTGCTTGGTTAAAATCTTTAGCCATAATTATTTCTCCTCGCTATTAGTATCGGTAGTGCTAGTCTTAATGCTGACCTTAGGCTTAGCAGTACGATTTGGCTGATTAATGTAGCGAATATTTTCCACAGACACAATAAGATAACGCATTACTTGTTCGGTAATTCGCAAAGCTTGGTTAATTAAGCCAATTTTGGTGGCATCTACGGTAATATTATAAAAAACATAAATACCCCAATCCTGTTTTTTAATTTTATAGGCTAGCTTTCGCTTGCCCCAATTGTCCTTCTTGGTAATCTTACCACCATTTTTGGTAAGGATTGCTTCTATTTTATCAAGTGATCCCTGCACATCTACTTCAAGATCTGGGTGTAACACTACTGCGACTTCGTAATTTCGCATATTTAGTACTCCTCTCTTTTGGCCCTTTCGCTACCCTAGCGAATTCGGCTCCGATATGATTGTCGGAGCAAAAAGGTTATTTGATTTGACTTGGTTATTTTAACCCTAAATTACAGATTGGTCAAGATAAGAACTGCTAAAAAACACAATAGCGTTTATAATCTATAAGTATATGAAAATATATGCTACATCACTAATAGGCCGAAGTATATATAGTGTCCATTCTGGAACGATTATAGGAACCATTGCGGGCTGGCTAGTGACTATTAAAGGATTGAGAATGGAATTACTATGCGTTAAAACTAACGATAATAGCACCGCCTACCTCCTAACGAACGATATCCGCTCACTTGGAGGAAAAGTAATTATAGACAGCGAAAGCAAGCTATCCGAGCAAGATGAGCTTGTGCGCCACCAAGAACTCATAATATCCATGTTTGATTTGATGGGGAGTAAGGTAGTTAGCGCGTCTGGGCAAAGGATAGGAAGTACAAAAGAATTAGAAATAAACCCCCAAGACTTCTATATTCATAAAATCCACATTCGCGCAAGATATATAAAACGACTACTAAACGAACGCTTAATAATAGATAGAACAGATATCCTAGAAATCAAAAAAGACCTAGTGGTAGTCAAGGACGCCACCATAAAAACAAAGCAAACGGCTACAAAAGGATTGCCAGCCTAGCAATACAAAACTATAATAATAAAAACGGAGGTAAAGATTTGTTAGTATTGGTAGTGTGGATAGTATTGGCTGCGGTAGTGTTTAGGTTCGTACTTAAGAAGAGTCCGTAAGCTCTAGGGCTTCCTTAATAAGTCCGTAATTATAACCTTGTCGAGCCAAATACTTGGTGAGTTTTTGCTTATTCTGATACTTGGGTTGTCTTTGCTTGCGAGTTATTAACTCTGTTAGATTAGTGAGCCAATCAGTACCAGGTATATCGGCCAGTGTAGATGTAATGGTATCTTGGTGTATGCCCTTTTTGGCTAGCTCCATACGCAACACCAATACGGATTTGGGGTTAAGCAATAATCTGCTATGAACCCAGGCCCGCGCAAACTCAACATCGTCTAGGTAGCCCTGTACCGTGAGCTTCGCTATAATAGTATTGGCGTCTTGGGTGCCATACCCCTTCCTAATTATGAGGTAGTCCGTAACCTCTTTAATACTTCTTGGCCGATACGCCAGATAACCAATAGCGGAATTATAGCATTTGGAGGTGGTGTGAGCCTGGCGTAGAATTTGGAGGTAGCTAGCATCTATGTGCTGGCGACGGTGTATTTGGAATATAGCTATATCAGCCTCACTGAGAGCTAGTGCATACTTACCGTCAATAAATATATTGTAGTAACCCTGGCGTTTTTTTTGAGCTGTGATGTCTGTGATGACAGGCATTGCTAGCACCTAGCTACTAAAGTGGCGAGCCCTGATGGTCTTATCTAGTTCAGCCATTATCTTAGGATTATCCTTAAGGAACTGCTTGGCAGCTTCACGCCCCTGACCGATTTTCTCTTCCTTATACGCATACCATGCACCAGATTTGACTATCAGCTCTTCCTTGACTGCCAAATCTATCATATCTCCTTCCCTACTAATGCCTTCGTCATACATAATGTCAAACTCAGCAACCTTAAACGGAGCTGCGACCTTGTTCTTTACAACCTTGACCTTAACATGATTACCAATGATATTATCACCATCCTTAAGGGCTTCGTTACGGCGAATATCTAGCCTAACCGATGCATAGTACTTAAGCGCCTGACCACCAGAGGTGGTTTCTGGATTACCAAACATCACACCTATCTTCATACGAAGTTGATTGATGAATATAACGGTGGTCTTAGACTTAGCAATTACACCCGCCAACTTACGCAAGGCTTGACTCATAAGACGGGCTTGCAAGCCCATATGGCTATCTCCCATATCTCCTTCTATCTCGGCTCTTGGCACAAGTGCGGCAACAGAATCTATAACTATAATATCAACTGCACTGCTGCGTACTAGAGTTTCACAAATCTCTAGAGCCTGCTCACCCGTGTCTGGCTGAGAGATTAGTAATTCATCGAGATTAATGCCTATCCTGGCGCTATATTCTGGATCAAGGGCGTGCTCGGCATCAATAAATGCAGCTAGCCCCCCTCGCTTTTGGACTTCAGCTACGGCGTGTAAGGCAAGGGTCGTTTTACCGCTTGACTCTGGCCCATAGATTTCTATAATTCTACCCTGTGGCAACCCTCCGCCCAATGCTAAATCTAGCGACAGGCTACCCGTGGGAATTGTTTCGATGGTAACCTTCATACCCTCCCCTAGCTTCATAATTGAGCCTTGACCAAACTGCCTTTCAATTTGTTCTACGGCTAGCTCAACTGCCTTGAGCCTGGCGCTCTTTTCGTTAGCCGATGAGTTTGCTTTGGGATTAATAGCGCTTGGTACTTTTGCCACTTTCTTCTCCTTCTTAATTATTGTGCCTGTTGTCATGTTACCTCCCGTTCGGTTATTGTTCTATCGTTATTCTACCGAACAGACAGCGAACATGTCAACACTTTATTTATACTTATTTAATCAGACATCTGAAACTAATGAAAGCCCCAGCTTAAATTACCTAAAATTGGTAAAGTTAAGGGGCATGTCTAAATCAGCTCCCTTTAATAGTTGCATAACTTGCTGGAGGTCATCCTTGGAAGCTGATGTAATACGCACCTCTTGACCTTGAATTTGAGTCTTAACCTTGGGGTATGTATCGCGAACCAGCTTTGTTATTTTTTTGGCTTTGTCTTGATCTAGTCCCTGAACTAGCGCCAAAGACTTTTTATATATCATACCCGATGGAACTATCTCAGCCGATTTGTCTAGGTGCTTTAAATTGAGCCCTCGCTTAATAAACTTGGACTCAAGAACATCTATAATGGTAGTGAGCTTGAGCTCGGAATTGGCTTCTAGCTCTATACTCTGCTTGTCCTTATCGTAGTTAATCTTAGACCCAGTGCCCTGAAAGTCGTAGCGAGTCTGAATTTCTCGCGCGGTTTGATCAACTGCATTGTTCATTTCGGACTGGTCAAACTCACTGACTGCATCAAAGGAAAATGTTTTACTCATTTGATATTGGTATCCTTATTAAATATTATATCCTGTTTTGGCTCACCTTCCGAACCCAAGCTACCAATATCCTTATTGGCTAGAACAGCGTTGGTAATAACAACAGCTGTACTCCCAGCATTACCTGTAGTAAGTTTAATACTTTCCTTGGCGCTGAAGAGTTGCTTGGATCCTGGTAGCATAGTGCCCTTAAAGACTTCCTTGCCATCGGCTTTGACCACTAAGTAAGTAGCTTGCGGTCCAATACTCACCTGCACCTCAACTCCATCAAAGCTAGCTGGGGCGACATTAGTTGGTAGTGCCGAGCGAGGTGTATCTAGCTTGGTTTCTACCACTATTGTTTTAGAAGATTCCTTGCCGAATTTATTGCGGGCGGTGATTATGATTTGGTTGGAGCCATCTACCAGCATCACTCGGTCGCTAAACGACCCATCGGTTGAGGTTAGAATTGGTGAGTTGTTAATAAACACATCGGATCCACTATCTACTTCCCCACTGACTATTACAAAGCTTGAGTTAACTATGCTCTGGGGCTGATTGACAAGGTTAATGACTGGCGGAACAGAAAGCTGGGAGAATTGCCAGCCAATATAACCAACCATTATAAATACAAATAAGCTAGTGAGTAATACGAATATTTTTCGGGGGGTGATAGTGTAGGTCGGCGAGCCTATTGGCATCAACCCAGCGCTAGCCCGGCTAGTGATAGGCTTGGTAGTATGAAGGCTATCGTTATGTCTTTCATCAGTGTATATCTTAAGTATTTTTTTGCTATCAAAGCCAAGCTGATCAGCGTAATTTTTGACATATCCTCTGCTATAGACATCGTCTGGGAGAGACACATAATCACCTGCCTCAATGAGCCTTAAATACTTACGGCGGATATACGTGACTCGCTCGATGTCCTCTAGGCTTAGCTCTAGCTCCCTGCGACGCTTGCGCATTAGCAGGCCCAATCGCAAGCTAGTAGATGGAGTGCGGGCTTTTTTTAATGGGCGAGAGGGGTGTTCATTCGGACTCACTATCGCCCCCACTACCCTGCTCGATACTATCTACCAATACTTTACGGGGTTTTGCACCATCAGCTGAGGTAATAACACCTCTCTGCTCTAATAAAAGCATTATGCTAGCAGCCCTAGGGTAGCCAATTTTGAGATGTAATTGTAGCAAGCTAGTCGAGGCCTTATTCTGCTGAATAACTAGCTCTAAGGCACGAGGATAGAGCTCGTCGTCGTCATAGCCATCGCCTGACGGTAGCGATGAGGCGAAGCCTTTTATCCTGACTGCTTGGGCTAGGACTTCTTCATTATATTGAGGCTCTCGCTGAGCTTTTAAGAAATTCACCACGCCCTTAACCTCATCGTTACTCACAAAAGCTCCCTGCAAGCGAAGTGGCTTAATAAATGATGGGCTCATCAAAATCATATCGCCCTTGCCTAGTAGCTTCTCGGCGCCCGGTGCATCTATAATTGTCTGTGAATCTACCCGCTGTGTGGTAGTAAGTGCGATACGAGTCGGAATATTGGCCTTAATGGTACCCGTAACCACATTAACGCTAGGCCTTTGGGTGGCTAGGACCAAATGGATACCAGAGGCTCGAGCTATAGCAGCAAGCCTTGAAATCAATCTTTCTATATCTTTTGGTGCATCTAGCACTAAATTAGCTAGCTCATCGATGACTATGACGATATATGGCATCTTATCTATACCCTTGTGCTTATTGTATTCAGCTATATTCTTAACACCAATTTCACCAATTTTCTTCTGGCGACGCTCTACCTCAGCAGAAGCCCATTGGAGCGCCGAGATGGCCTGAACAGGCTCATTAATTGGTGGGGCAAGTAAGTGGGGTATGGAATCATAGGGGCGTAGCTCTACGCCACCCTTAGGATCAATTAGTATTAGCTTGAGCTCGCTTGGGCTATTACGGTAGAGTAGGCTTAGTAGCAAGGTGTTTATCATGACACTCTTACCAGAATTAGTGGCTCCAGCAATCAGCAAATGGGGGGATGATGCCAGGTCGTTTAAGACAATTTTGCCTCCTACGTCTCTACCAAGCACAAATGATAGCTTAGACTTTTCGGCTTTGGCTTCTTCTGACTCTAGGATATCCCTAAGTCGCACCAAAGCAGGCGTTACATTAGGTACCTGAACGCCTACTAAAGATTTACCAGGAATTGGTGCTTCAATACTAATTTGCTTGGCCTCAAGCGCTAGCGCGAGATTATTATCAAGCTCCTTGAATTTAGATAATTTAACGCCAGCTGGTGGCACCAGACTATACTGCGATACCGTGGGGCCGATATCTAGGTTTTTCATAATAACCTCATAGCCAAAACTACCAAAAACTCCTTTAATAATGTCGCTTCTCACCTTGGGATTGCCGGGATCGCCCTGGGTGGTCATAGCCTCCACCAAGCTATGTGGTGGGTACTTCCAGTCCTTGTCGGACTCGACCACAATTGCCTCTGGCTCGGGCTTGGGCTCAAGACCGTCCTTACCTATATGCCCTCTAATAGGAAGATTGTTTATCTTAAATCCACTGTTTTCGGCGTCATCATCTTCTAATTTGTTTTTGCGTATTGGGGATAATAGCTTGCTGATAATACTTTTTAGACGAGCATTAAGCGCTACGATAACAGATATGACCATTAACATCGAGAATATAAACACCATTACCCAGCGAGTAAGTACGGGCGAAACTAGTGCATATACTCCATAGCCAACCACCCCGCCATAGCTTCCGATAGTGCTAATAACTAATGGTGCATTGGGGGCTAGCGTGGCCTGCAAGATAGTACTAAGACATATAAAGAAACTTATAATTCCCACGATGTTATAGGTGCGTAATGGGTACTTTTCTTGTGCAAAAAGCATAAAAGCAACAGCAAATAATGCCAATGGTACTCCTAGCACACTACGGCCTATCAAGAACCCAATCGCACCCAGTACCCATTGGCCTAAATCACCAGCCACTCCTACAAACGCAAGAACAATAAACACGCCAATAGTAATCAGTACGATTGCTAGGATTTCCTTGAGTACAGACCGCTTTAAGCCAGCCTCCTCCTGCCTCAAAGCCTTCTTAGCTTTTTTATTATAAGTTTTACTGCGTTTGCGTTTGGCCATATAGGCTATTATATCCTTATTAAGTTAGCTGATGCTAGGGTATTTTAGGTATTTAATAATTATATACATAAGTATTATAGCATATTTATGTAATAAATACAACGCTTGTCAAACATAACAGATTACAAGATATTATAACACTTTCCAGGGAGACACCCTAGATCAATGTTTATAACCCGTTTGAAAAGTAGTATAATAAGGTGTATGACCAAATGCATCGCGGAGAGTAAGTAAAAAATGAAAATTAGATCAGTATTTAAGGCGCACTATAAAAAGCCGCTGGCGGTGGTTTTGCTTCCGCTTTTTTTGCTCTGGTACATCTGGACAAAACTAGAGCGAAGCACACCAGTTAGAATAGCTGCTTCCGCCTGCGTAATTCTTTTATGCGTAACTACTGTCTCGGCTACGGCCGCAATGCTGCCATCAAAAACAAGCGACAGCACACAATCAGAGCAAGTCCAAGAAGCAAATGCTGCTGAACCGACACAGACAACAGATAATCAACAACATGTTTCAGCACAGGATAGCCAAAACTACAATCAACAAAAACCGGCACAAAAACAATCCGCTAGTTCCTCAATGGCTACTTCTGCGGATACTGCCAATAACCCAAGCCAGCAAGAGCCGGTTAAACCTGCTTACAATGACACCTATCCGGCTGACTGGAAACAACATTGTAATGGTATGGATATGTGGGGTATGGACAAGTGCCAAAGCGTCAGTTACACGGCGTGGAAAGTCAGTGAGACCTTTGGAAATATGTCAAAATGGGGCCCTATCTGGCCGGCGGGATTAATTGGTCATGCTAAAAACTGGTTAGTTCTTGCTGAAAATGAAAACATACCGACTGGCACAACACCAAAGGTACACTCGGTAGCTGTTTCAACTCTTGGCCCGCTCGGCTTCACGGCTTGGGTTGAGGCCATAGATGGTAATAGTATGACCCTGAGTTCATACAACTGGAATTACGGTAAATCCTACCACTTACATGAGAACGTTCAATTGCCGGCAGCCCAATTTAGCGGCTATATTTACTTTGGTAACTAATTTAACAAGCAATAAGCTGTCTCAGGTTCACCACTTTCCAGCTTAGCTTGGCTATATATAAGATTAGGAGTATGCTAAAACCATAATTAGTGAGGATTTATGGAAGAAAAAGAAGTTAAAAAACGACGAGGAGTTAGCAATCCAAAGGATAACAAAAAAGCTAAAGAGATTATGAAACAAATTAAACGAATTAAAGAATTAAGGAGAGCAAAATGAGAAAAGTGACATTGGTGTTGAATTATATTTTAGTAGGGTTACTTGGGTTGATGTTAATCATTATGACAGGACCAGAGTTCACAGAGGTACAGGGCGGTGTTATGTTGTTAGTAATCCTAACACCAATAGTAGTAGTAAATCTAGTGTATGCACATAGTATGCGACCAAAAAAGGATTAAGATGAGAACAGCAGTATTAGTATTAAACTATATTTTGGTAGGGCTATTGGGACTTAACATAATAGCTCTGACCAGCCAGACACAAGCCGAGATAACGTGGAGTGTTATTAGTATAGTGATGTTTACGCCATTTGTGGTAGTCAATCTAATCTACGCCCACAGTACACGACCAAAGAAGTAATACAGCAAAGCTATAAAAGATGCAAGACGATGTGTGAATAATCAACACGCACCAAATCAACAATACCTAACTATCGCTTTATGAGATTTTAGACCTCAATAATTACTGGCAGCACAATTGGATTACGCTTGGTAACTTTATATAGATAGTTACTGAGCTCATCACGCATGCGGGCCTTAAAGATTGGTGAGTTTGCTGGTACGCCTGGACTCTTACTAGCAAAGATGTTTTTGACAATCTTGCGGGAGTTATTGAGCAACTCGGCATTGTCTTTGACATAGATAAACCCACGGCTTATAACATCTGGACTAGTAGCTAGCTGGCCGGTCTTTTTATTGATGGTGGCAATGACCATAAACACCCCATCACTACTCATAGCTAGGCGGTCTTTAAGGACAATTTCCTGAACATCGCCAATACCAGCGCCATCTATGAGAACATCTCCAGACTGGACCTTAGAGCCAAGCTTAGCGCCTTCCTTAGTTACATCAATAGTCTGGCCGTTTTCAACAACAAAAACGTTCTTTTCGCCATAGCCCATATCGGTGGCAATCTTGGCATTATGTACCATATGATGCAGCTCGCCATGGATTGGCAAGTAATACTTTGGCCTTACTAGCTCCAACATCTCTTTAACTTCATCAACATTAGCATGCCCTGATATATGGAATATACCCAAATCATCAATCTCTCTAGTGGCTGACTGATATACATAAGTACCCCAGCGAAACAAATTATCAACCATACCCCAAACAGTCTTTTCGTTGCCTGGGATAATAGATGATGAAAGGATTATTACATCACCTTTTTTGAGCTTTACGTCCTTATGCTCGCCATTACCCATACGCTGCAGGGCAGAAAACTCCTCACCCTGTGAGCCAGTGGTAAGTATTACTAGCTCATTATCGGGGTATTTTTTCATTTCCTGGGCCTTCACTAACAGACCAGGTGGAATCTTAATATATCCAAGCTTTACTGCTAGCTCGAGGTTATTAAGCATACTTCGCCCTACTACTACCAGCTTACGGTGCGACTTAGCTACGGCATCTATAATAATTTGCATACGCGTAATCTGACTAGAAAACGATGCTATAATGGCACGCTTATTGTAATTGCGGACTAGTATTTCATCGATGGTTGCAACAATCTCACGCTCGGTTGGCGTACGACCTACCTGCTCGCAATTAGTGGAATCGCACATAAGCATTAGCACACCCTCATCGCCAATTTCCTTAAGGCGAGTCTTATCTGAAGGCTTGCCATCTATGGGGTCTTCCTCGAATCGCCAATCGCCAGTATTGATAATGGTACCCACAGGGGTGTGAATAGCCAACGCACAAGCATCTGGGATAGAGTGAGTAACCCTTATAAACTCTACAGAGAATACACCAAGCTGAATTTTGTCGTGGTTGTCTTGGTTGATGGTGTGTATTTCTGGCTTGAAATCTAGGTGGTATTCCTCGAGCTTGCGTTCAATGAATTTAACCGTAAAAAGCGGGGCATAAATAGGAGCCGGTACCTTGGGTAGTAAAAATGGAATACCACCCACATGATCCTCGTGAGCATGAGTTATAACGATGCCACGAATCTTGTGCTTACGCTCTTCTAGGTAAGTTACATCTGGTACAACGAGATCTATTCCGGGCTGGTCTTCGTTAGGAAACGAAAATCCCATGTCCATAATGATAATATCGTCCTCATACTCTAATGCCATAATGTTTTTACCAATTTGGTTTAATCCACCGAGTGGGATTATTTTGAGCTTGCCGGCGTCAATCTTGGCTAAACCTACTGACTTTTTAGCTGCTGGTTTGCCGAATTGATTAAAGCTCCCTACGGCGTACTTGGTAGGACGGCTATCAAAGCGTCTTTTGTTATTTCCGCCGTTGCCACGAAGTCGCTTATCTTTATTATTGGCATTATTGCGATTAGCTCTATGGCCTGCACCATTTCCTCGGGGCTGTTGGAGGCTGGGGTTTGGGTTTGGGTTTGGGTTTGGGTTTGAGTTTGGGTTTGAGTTTGGGTTTGGGCTGGGGCTTGAGTTTGGGTTTGGGCTTGGGCTGGGGCCATTATTAGTATTTTGGGCTGCTGGCCTGGTGGGAGGCGTAGTAGCCCTATAGTTATTGTTAGTCTTTGAGCCTTGAGGCTGACTAAGCCCTAAATCGTTAACCGTTAATGGACGGCTTTTTAAATCATCTTTTGACATATCTTTATAATATATCCTTTCTTATTTTTTAATTATTAATTGATTAATTCTAGTATTTGGGGAATTGTAGCAAAATCCCGCAGCAGAGTCTTGCGCATTGAGCCATTATAAAGGGCGGCGGCTGGGTGATATAGAGGCAAAAATGTACTCGATATTATTGAGCTATTAGCCAGCTTAACACTCGAAGTAATGTACTCTCCGTGAGCTTCACTAATCTTAAGCTTTGGGAAGAACACATTCATAGCATGTCTTCCTAAAAGCACAATTAAGCTAGGCTTAATTACATTTATCTGATTAATTAGCACTGGTAGGCATGCCTTGATTTCGCTAGGCCTAGGATCGCGGTTATCAGGTGGGCGAAACTTAACTATATTGGTTATATACACTTGCTGGCGTTCCATACCAATTGAGTTAAGCATCTCTGCTAAAAACTTACCGCTGGCACCGATAAATGGCCGCCCGTGCTTGTCTTCATCGGCTCCTGGCGCTTCTCCTATAAATATTAGTTTGGCGTTGGGGTTACCTTCGCCAGGTACGGGGTTTAGGCATGTCTTGGCTATTTTGATATCTATCTCTCTATCAGTAATTGATTTAGCGATAGCATCCAAGCTAGCTTGTCTTTGCTTAAATTTCATTTATCCCCCCAGTCCTGCCATGCTAGAAAAGCAATAGCAGATTCTGGACTGACAATTAGTTGGCTTATCTTATACATCCTTCATAGAAAGGTTTAGCCTACCCCTATCGTCTATCTCGGTTAATTTAACCTTAACTTCATCACCCTCGCTAAGCTCTTTGCGGATATCCTCTACTCGTTCTTTGCGAATTTGGCTAATATGAACCATTCCTTCTTTGCCGGGCAATATCTCTACAAATGCACCAAAGTCCATAACCTTAATAACTGTACCATTATAGGTCTTCCCTACCTCTGGCTCCATTACTATGGCCTCTATCATCTCCTTGGCGACCAGTGCTGCTGATGCATCAGAACTTGATATCATTATAAGCCCTGAATCTTCAATATCAATATCCACACCTGTCTCGGCAGTAATGCGCTGGATAGTCTCACCGCCCCTGCCTATAACCTCTCGAATCTTGTCAGGGTTAATTTGAAGCTTAGTAATGCGTGGTGCGTATGGGCTAAGATCAGCGCGAGGACTGGCTATAACCTTGAGCATACTTGCTAGTATTTGGCTGCGTCCTAGCTTGCTTTGTTCAAGTGCGGCTTTTAATATCTCTAGTGATAAGCCCTTGAGCTTAATATCCATCTGTAAGGCTGTAATGCCCTCGGAAGTTCCAGCCACCTTAAAGTCCATATCTCCAGCAAAATCTTCGGCATCCTGGATATCGGTAAGTATCACATATTCGCTAGGCTTATCGTGATTGACCATTAGCCCCATAGCAATTCCGCTAACTGGGCGTATAAGTGGTACGCCAGCATCCATTAGGCTCAAAGTACTACCACATGTCGCTGCCATAGAGGTAGAACCAGCACTGCTAAGCATCTCTGAAACCACTCTTATGGTGTATGGAAAATCTTCTTTAGCAGGAATAACAGGCAATAATGCTCGCTCCGCTAAATATCCGTGGCCTATCTCGCGACGGCCAGTAGAGCGCATCGGTCGGGCCTCGCCGGTAGAATAGGGTGGGAAATTATAGTGGTGCATATAGAACTTTTCGGTATCCTCATCCATAGATTCAACCATTAAAGCAGCCCCCGCTGGAGCTAGGGTTGTAAGCGTTAGGGCCTGCGTGGCTCCACGAGTAAATAGCCCACTACCATGAGTTCTGGGTATCATACCTACTTGCATACTGAGTGGGCGTATCTCTGTGGTGGCGCGATTATCGGGGCGTGTAGATTCGTCTAGGATTGCTCGTCTTATTTCCTTATCTATAATCTTTTCAAAAGCTAACTCAATGTCTGGATGGCCATAGCGCTGTTTGCCATCATCACTAACCTCATCTGGTAAAAGCCCAAACTCTGCCAAAACCTCGGCATGTAGCTCTTCTATTGCCTCGTGACGTTTGGTCTTATCGGCGTGTCGAACTCTATCGCCCAGGCGATCCTTAAGGTACTCATATATAATATCCTGGACTTCTTGGCTTGGAGTGAATAGCTCAAACTCCTTTGGCTTAATATCCAAATCCTTAACCATTTTATTCTGAAGCTCTATCACTGGTTGCCAAGACTCCACAGCCAGCTTAAAACCAGCCAAAATAACTTCCTCGGGTACTTCTTGAGCCATTGACTCAACCATCATAATGGCGTCTTTGGTGCCAGCTACAGTAAGGTTAAGATTACTATCGGCCTGCTCCGAGGTGGTGGGGTTCACTACTAGCTTGCCGGCAACTTGGCCTATCCTAGCGGCTGCAACAGGACCCTCAAAGGGTGCGCCAGCCAGTAGTAATGCCGTAGAGGCGGCAATAATAGCAATAATATCAGGCTGGTGCTCTAAATCGGTACTTAGGACTGTTACGACTACCTGAACATCATTACGATAGCCCCTAGGAAATAGTGGGCGTATCGGTCGATCTATAAGCCGTGATGTTAATACTGACTTGTCTGAAGGCCGGCCTTCTCGCTTAACATACCTACTGCCAGATATCTTGCCAGACGCATACCAACGCTCCTCAAAATCAATGAGTAACGGAAAAAAATCTGTCTCGGGACGAGGTTTAGCCTCTACCACGGCAGTAGCTAAAACCATTGTGTCACCATAACGAACCGTTACAGCACCGTCGGCTCTAAATGCCATATTACCGGTAACTATTGATAGTTTCTTGCCAGCAAAATCTGTTTCAAATGTGGAGGTCTTACCTCCAAAAGGATGAATTATATCCATATTATTATACCTTTCTTAAATGTTTCAGCAAATTCGGAGTTATGTTAGTTTCAGAATTAATTGATCAAGCTCTAATGATCAATCCGTTCCGTAACTAATACAAACTATCTTAAAATCCCATACTTAAATATTATTATTAAATTATAAGGAACGAGTCCATACAACTATCGGCGAAGCTGAAGACTTTTCACGAGTGCTTCATAGCGCTGGTGGTCTTTTTTGCTAAGGTAATCAAGCAGACGGCGACGCTTACTAACCATTGCCAAAAGTCCTCGTCTGGAGTGGTTGTCCTTCTTGTGAGTCTTGAGGTGGCCTGTTAACTGCTTGATGTTTTCAGTAAATAAGGCAACCTGAACTTCGGCAGAACCGGTATCTTTAGCATGCAAGCCATTATCCTTCATTACTTTAGCTTTTATAGTTTTTTGAATCATACTCCAAGTATAATAGCAGAATTGAGATGATTAATCAATATCCTTGGCATCAGCAAGGCTAAATTGCCCTATTCGTGTGCGCACTATTTGTGTGCAATATGCGCCAGTTGCCAGTGAATTGCCAATACTCCTGGCTAGGGAGCGAATATAAGTCCCAGAGCTAACATCAACCTCTAGCAAAATCAACGGATAGCTATAGTCTAGGAGCTTAAAGCTACTAATGGTAACTTCTCGGGTAGGCATATCTATCTTTTGACCTTTGCGGGCTAGTTTATAGGCTCTCTGCCCAGATATTTTGATAGCCGAATAGACTGGTGGGGTTTGGGTGATTTGCCCAGTCATAGACACTATTAATGATTTAATTTGGGCCTTAGTGGGCTCAATCTTGGATACTAAAGTCTTCTCACCTTCCTGATCGTCAGTAGTAGAGAATTCGCCAAGCTTTATTTGGAATTGGTATGTTTTATCAAGTTTGCTATATTGCTCGGCCTGACGCGTAAAATCCTTACCCACCAATACAATTAGTAATCCCTGAGCCTCGGGGTCGAGCGTACCAGCGTGTCCAACTTTGCTAATTCCACTAACTCTACGGACCTGGGCAACAATACTAAAAGAACTACGCCCGCGGGGCTTATTTATGAGGTACAACCCGTCTTTTTTAATATCCATAATACCTATTGTAACCAATTATATAACTTGATAAATACTTTTGGCTAATTTCTAGGATGCCTAAAGCCAGATTTATTTGGCTGTGCTAGGACCTAGTCTTCCCTGGAAAGGTCCGGCGCTTAGCTCTGGGGCTTGGAACTGTCCTTTAGCCCAGGATTGAGGTTTTTTTTTGAGCCTTGTTGTGATTGTTCCGGCTGACTCATAATTTGCTTTTGAGCTTCTTCTAGAGCTTCCTTAATGGTAGTCGGGGCTGACTCGTCGGGAGCCTTTATTGCAGCCAAAGGAGTATTGCTAATACTGGCTGTTGGTTTAGCACTAGCCTGAGGGCTAGGGTTATTATAAGGCTTACTTGCTGGTTGGGTGGTAGTGCTGGGTTGATTATTACTAGCTTGCATTACCTTGACTATCTCTTGCATTTTAGCGCCAGCTGCAAGCATCTGAGCAGCTACGGTCATGGCCTTAGCAGTCGTGGCGGGAATAGTAAAATTATGGGTCGCAGTAGTAATGCCGGTATATAGGGCGGTGGCAATTGATTCATCTACTATGCCCTGCTCTAATGATTCAAAAAGTGATACTAGCATTTCGCAAACTGAGCTGGCATTTGCATCAATGTAATTAACACTGCCATAATCCTGATTAATGCGATGGTAATCAATATTAATAAGGTGTAGGCCATCAAATATAGTTGGGTCTTGCTCTACTATCTTATCAAGCTTATCAAATTGAGGCACACCAAGAGTGATTACCAAATCAAATCTAAAAGCGCCTTGTTTGAAAGTTACATCCTTACTATCAAGGTTGCCATTGAGGGGGGTTATAGTTACATCAAGTCGCTCGCCTTCAACATTATATTTGAGCTTATCTACTACTACCGAGTGCATATCAACACTTATAATAAAATCACGCACGCCCTGTATATCGCGGTTTATAAACTGCGTGTCATAAAGCTTGGCTGCCTCTGGCAGAGCATCGGTAATGACTATACTGGCCTGCTTTTGGAGCTTATTTATAACTCGTTGCGTGGCAATAGCAGCCGATAGCTGATCATTGCTAGGTTGGCGGCCAGTGATTATAAGGATATTTTGGGCTTGCTTAATTAATTCGCTAGCCTGCTGCTTGGGTGTTAACTCTGTTTGCATAATATATATACTTTAGATAATTTGGCTATTATACACGTCATAAGCACTTTTGTCAATGCTTTATATGAAGCTGCGAAGCGTAGGTATTTGCAAATATAACCATAATAGTGGATGATATAATTGTGAAACGAATAAGCTATTACCTATCAAATATCGTCACGATGCTAGATTTTTTTAGTGCTTGGCGTCCATTTGCTAGGGCTTACCGTATGATCTAATCTTAACAAAATTATGGTATCTGGTAAGCCTCCCATCACGGAGGGGTTTTTTGAAACAATTATCGGCCAGCTAATTATCCGCAATAATAAGGAGGCTTACCAGATCTCGAAATACGAGATTTGTACCTAATAGTGATGAGGGGTAACGAGTGTTTGGATTCCCGATGCAGATAAAGACTACCGCAAAAGACGGAGAGGAGCTTTGGATCGTACTGCGCCCCTACCGTGATGGTGAAGAAACAACGCTAGCCAATAGCATTTCATCCTATGAAATTTGCCAATACTTAAGGATCAATAGCTCACTAACACCAGCCATGGAAAAGGAATGGCTCACAAAAGCTGCCCAGGATGCTAGCTCAGTAACCTGGGCAATCTGTGCCACCCAAGACAAGAACGACCAAATTGGCGTTTGTATTGGCACAACTAGGCTTCATGATATCAAAGATAATCGTAGCTTATCTAGTATGGTTATTTATAACCGTACTGCTTGGGGTAGGGGCATTGCTAGTGATTGCCATCGTGCTAGGTGCTATTATGCCCAGCAGGTTCTTGGCATCAAGGCCATCGACTCGGATGTGGCCTACCCCAATGTAGCTAGCCTTAAGGCCCTAGAGCGTGTGGGGTATGCCAGGACAGGCACAAAATACTCAGCAAACTTCGCTAATGGTCAGTGGCAACATCTGCACCTACTGACATGGGTAAATCCCAGTCAAGTCAAATGGGACGAGTTTTGGGGGGATAACACGCCTCCTAAGAAGTTCCTAAAGGCTCGTGAGCGTGCCATTTTGGCACTTAATCAAGCCCGGCGTGAAGTGACATTTTTGTAACTTCACTCTATAGGGCCAGGCACTATGCCTGGCCCTATTATTATTAATTTATTATAGTTTGATAATGAAATAATCCAATAACGACCAATATGGTGCGGCTAAAAACGGTCAATTTGTTTTGGGACTGCTATAGGTACTCACCTACTGACTCTTTACAAAGCACGGGTTATAAGATACACTTAGCGCTATTGTATTTTAGTTAAAGTAAGGACATCCACCAAATGCCAATAATCAAATCAGCCATTAAGAGAGTTCGCCAAGACAAGAAGCGCAAAGCCTACAATGTTGGTATTAAAGCTAGTTTAAGAGCAAAATTTAAGCTCGTTCGCGACGAACTAGCTACTGGCAAAGTTAAAAGTAATACCGAGCTCATAGCTGCTATTAAAGAAATTGACATAGCCGTACGCAAAGGTGTGATAAACAAGCACACTGCAGCCCGTAAAAAAAGCCGTCTTACTACTGCTTATAATGCTATATCATTAAAGCCCTACGGCACAGAGAATCCAGGTAAGCCTGGTGCTAAGAAACTAACCACTAAAAAGACAGCTGCCAAGAAACCTCCAATAAAGAAGCCATCAAGCAAAAAGGCAGTTGCTAAAAAAGCTCCAAGTAAAAAAACCTCCAAGTAACAATCTAGAAGCTCCCGAAAGGTAGCTTTTTTAGTTCTGTCTGGTAATTACTCTCGCCCTAGGATGCTAGGCTATATATCAGGCCCATCATTGCCTCAGACGATCCAAGCTCACCAGTCTTGGTAGCCATATCAGCTCTAGCGATGTACCTAAAGGCTGATTTGATGTCATCTATATCCAGCTTACCAGATATACCACGGGCTTTTTGTAAGGGGTATGAAGACATATGATAAGCATTAGTAAGCCTGGAATCATTAAGAATTACTATCATAAGCGTCCTAAACTGGTATGTGATTGCCCCTAGTATCATTTGATCGGCATGCCCCTGTTTTGACAGCTGCTGATATAGCCTTATGGCTCTATTGGTATCGTGCTTGACTAGCGACTCTGCCAAGTCAAAAGCTGTATTATCAAAGCTGGCTGTGGATACATCGTCAATAGACGCCTTAGTAATAACACTATTATAACTACCCAACTTGGTTAGCTCATTATGTAGGGTCCATTGATCTAGCCCAACATGGTCTAATAAGTACTCGATAGTGTTAGTATCTATCTCGGCTCCAAGCCTACGAGCCTCAGCCTTTACCCAGGCTGCTAGCTTGTATCGTGGAATATCCTGATACCCAGTGGCTCCACTTATTTTGCTCAATATCTTAAATACACTTGTTCGCTTATCGGGGTTAGGATCAATGAGCACTAAAATTGTACTCTCTGGCGTTTGGTCTAAGATAGTATTTATTTGGCTGGGCGTGGGCTTGATGGTGCTAATGCCATCTACCACCACGAGCCTAGTGCTTACAAACATTGGCACAGTAGCCAAATTACTGATCAGTGAGCCAATCCCCTTGTCTTGTAAGTCTACCCTACTAAAATCACCCTCTGGCCCTGCCATGGCATAATACTTAGACTTCATTCTTTTAAGCTGGTGGGTGATAGCATAGGTGTTACTACCGTAGAGGTATAAAACCATTATTATTCCTTCTTTAAGGATTAGTATACTTCAAGCTAGTAATTATGACACCCCCTAGAGATATTAATGCTTGACATCACAGATGATATATACCATAATTAAGCGCTAAATATAGTACCTACCAAAAGGAATGATATGGACCTCAAACAACGCGCCAAAGCTGCGTCTTTACAGACACCAATTCCAACTAAAAGTTACATTCGCCGTAACGCTCAAGACGAGAAATCATATGCTCGTACTAGGGCTAAAATGGTAAAAATCCTACTCCGAGTTGCCCAAGACAAAGCCACTATGCTGGGCTGCCAATTCAAGCTGGTAGAGAAAAAACACCGCAATAGCGAATATCGGGATATTATTCAACTCTGGGATAACGGCCAGAGAGTAATTGACTGCGTCCTGGTGAAAAGAAAGGGCCTACTAAAAACTCGCTGGCAACTCTACTCATTAGTTAATTGCTACAGATGTGGTAGCAATGACAAGCTACTAGGAACACGCATTGTATCACTAGCGAGTTTAAATTATGCCCTAGAGCACCCTACCAAAAGAAATGAAAGCTGTACTTTTACTGACTAGCCAAGCCCCCACCTAGACAATTATTGTTTAGGTGGGGGTTTTATTTAGGCTGGAGCTTGGCAATGCGAGCAGATATGCGTCCCCCTACCAGCGACCCTAATCTTAATAATATTGTGCTGGCAATTATGACACTCCTTGCCCTCTCGCCTAAAAACCTGCGCAAACTTTAAATAACTACCCTTGTTGCCCTTGGCATCAACATAATTGCGATCGCTACTACCACCCTGGCTAATACTTAAGCTCATAACCCTCCGCATAGCCCTATAAAGTCTTTTGAGTTTAATATTACTTATATCACCAGATTTGCTTAAGGGATGTATCCTAGCCTCATAAAGTGACTCATCGGCATAGATATTGCCCACGCCAGCAAGTACGCTCTGGTCTAATAATAATGCTTTAATACCAGCCTTGGGGTGCTTTTGGAGAGCAAGCCTAAAGTGCTCAAAAGTATAACTATCCTCTAGTGGCTCAGGGCCGAGCTTACGCAAGAAAGTATTATTCTGGTAGAGCCCCTTGCTTGGTTCTAGCTTGACCCAACCAAATTTGCGTTGATCATTAAAAAACAATGTCCCACTAGTTAGCTTAATAATAACTCTGGTGGATTTATCAGGGAGTTTATTTAGTAAGCTATCAGTAGGATGTCCCCCACCAAAGCCGGGCCCTTTATTGGGCTTATATACTAGCTGGCCGGTCATCTTAAGGTGAATTAGCATACTATAGCCACTACTAAGTGGCATAATAATGACCTTACCGCGGCGATTAACTGATTGGATTTCGGCGTTTAATAGATAGCTATTTATAACCTTTTGGCTGACAGATAGGCTTTTAGGCCAATCACAGCTAATAGACTCTACTATTTGAGTTGGCAAAAATTCCTGTAAACCGATACGGACTGTTTCTACTTCTGGTAGTTCTGGCATAGCTGTATTATACCTGATAAATACTATTGATTTGTTATTATTTTTATGCTGGAATAACTTATCCTGTAAATTACAAAATGAACATCGACACTCACTAGGGAGCAAAAAGGGGGACGACACTATGATCGCCACGAGATAACCAATGGCCTGATAGGTATTAATGGCGATGTAGTCCTAAGCTATACCAAGCTACTGCCTAAGAACACCATACTCACGGTTAATCGTGACTCAAAACCTAGCTACCATTAGCTAGGTTCTTTTATTTGAGGCTCCCCCAGCTATCTCCTTGTCTCACCTCAACTACGATAGGAACCTTAAAATTATGTACATTTTCCATCTCGGTCTTAATGATTCCTGCTACTTTGGTGGCATCTTGGCTCATACACTCCACAATCAATTCGTCGTGTATTTGTAATATTAGCTTGGCCTTGCTGGCTAGAGTTTTACCCTTGTTGAGTATGTCTATTTTATGTGCGGCCGCTACCATAGCTAGCTTCATCATATCGGCGGCAGTACCCTGCAGGGGCATATTTACAGCGGCTCGCTCAGCTGCTGCTCGCACCACAAAATTATTCGAACTTACATCTGGGCAAGGACGTCTGCGTCCAAATAGGGTTTCGGTATAACCTTCGTCGTGAGCCATTTTTTTAATCCTAGCGATATATTCTGCGACTCCCTTGTGAAGTGAGAAATACCTATCAATAAATTCCTTGGCCTTATCATAATCAAAGCCAGTGGCAACAGATAAACCGTGGGGGTTCATACCATATAGCACACCAAAATTAATCGTTTTGGCTCCATAGCGCATTTCTTTGGTAACTTCACTATCGGTTACCCCAAACATCTCACTGGCAGTCAATGTATGAATATCTACCCCACTCTTAAAGACCTCTATCATCGGCTTGTCGTGGGCTAGCTCGGCTGCTAGCCTTAGCTCTATCTGGCTATAATCCGCCGATACAAATGTCTTACCCTGGGGTGCAATAAAAGCATTGCGTATCTCACGGCCAGTGGTGGTGCGCACTGGGATATTTTGTAAATTTGGGTTGGTAGAACTTAATCTACCTGTCTGAGCAATAGTTTGATTGTAGCTAGTGTGTATCCTATGGTCTGGCTTAACTAGCTTGGGTAGGGCATCAACATATGTAGAAGTGAGCTTAGTGAGCTCACGGTACTCAAACATCATATCTACAATCTTATGCTTGCCTCGTAGCTTTTCTAGCTCACTAGCAGCGGTACTTATGCCAGTCTTGGTTTTTTTGAGTCCAGTAGAATCTATGTTGAGCTTATCAAACAACACTACCTGCAATTGTGCGGGTGAGTTAATGTTAAATTCACTGCCTGCTGAGCTCCAAATTGATTTTTTTAATTTATTAATCTGGCTGGCATACTTAATGGAGAGCTCGCCAAGGAATCCACTATCTAGCTCTACCCCCTCAAACTCCATATCGCCGAGTACAGATATTAGTGGCCATTCCATCTCACTAGCCAGCTCCCCCAGCCTACCTATACTATCAAGCTGGGGCCTGAGCTTATTGTAGAGTCGCCAAGTAATATCAGCGTCCTCACTAGCATATTGGCAGGCTTCCTCAATGGGAACCTTGTCAAAGGTTATCTGATCTTTGCCTTTTTTGCCTATCAGCTCCTCTATGCCAATCATAGATATCCCTAGCTCGTTATAAGCAAGCTGGCTCAGACTTTGCGTCCTACCGATAGGGTTAATAAGGAAAGCTGCTACCATAGTATCAAAGACTATTTGTCTAATCTTAAAATCATCGTGTGAGCGCATTACCACATAGTCATACTTGATATTATGCCCTACCTTGCCTATCCTAGGGTCTGCTAGTAGAGGCCCAATAATTTCATAGAACTTATCGCAATCTATTTCGGTTTTGGGACTATGGCGGAGTGGTACATAATACGCCTGACCTTCTTTATAGCTGAATGAAGCACCCACCAAATTAGCATCAACTTGGTCTATACTATCTGTCTCAGTATCAAAAGCAAATGCTTTTTGGTGCGCAAGCTGGCTAGCCAATTCCTTGAGCTCACTAAGCTTAGTAACAAGCCGGTAGTCCACTTTTTTAAGGTGATCCCTATTATATACGATGGCTTGTTGGGGGTTGTCAAAAGCACTAGTCTGAGCTAAATGGGTAGGCTTCTCGGCCGGGAGTTTTGCTAGCAAACTCCTAAATTCTAGCTTATGGAATAAGTCATAGACATTTTTGCGATCATAGTCATGCATAGCGGCATCTTTTAGGTCAAAATCTAGCGTCATATCACACTTAATGGTAGAGAGTTCTAAGCTCAAGTAGGCTTCAGCTTTGCCTGACGAAAGCTTTTTAGCGACTGCGGGCTTGAGCTTGTTCAAGTTATTATAAATACTATCCAGGCTATGGTAGCTACTAACTAGTTCGGTGGCAGTTTTATCGCCTATGCCAGATACACCAGGAATATTATCACTAGTATCGCCCCTGAGCGCTTTATACACAATAAACTCCTCTGGGCTCACACCGTATTTATCTATAACTGCCTGAGAATCATATACAAATGTATCACTAAAGCCTTTGCGCATTGTAAATACCGTGGTGGCGTTGGTGACCAGTTGAAGCTCATCCATATCGCCCGTGACTATCACCACATCTACTCTATCTTGATACTGCGTGGATAGTGATCCAATAATATCATCGGCCTCAAAACCTGGCTGTTCTAGTAAGGGAATATTGAAGGCAGCTACCACATCCTTGGTGATAGGCAACTGATCGTATAGCTCTTGATCAGCTTTTTTGCGGGTGGCCTTATACTGATTGTAGCGATTATGCCGAAATGTCTTGCCGGGCGCATCCCAGGCCACTACCACATAGTCAGGCTTGAGCTCACGCAAAGCCAAAAGCATCATCATAGTGAATCCATACACTGCATTGGTAGGAGTACCATCTTTAGTAGTAAGATATGGTATAGCATGATAGCCCCGATGGACTAGAGCATGGCCATCAAATATTACTAATTTTTTGCGTTTTGGCATATCTAAATTATACACCTTATCTTGCCGGGTAATATTAGTAATAATCTACTACTAGTCAGCCGGCTATGATGTATGCTTTAATTATACCAATGAGTATTAATAATCAACCCCTGCCCGGAATAGGTGAAGGGCCAAAAAGCACCGAATCAGCTATCTCGCCTAAAGACCCTTTAGAGCTAGCCGATGAGCTGATAGTCATAAAAAGACGGGGTGATAAATATGCCAGTGATCAAGCTAGGTTGCAAGATGATAGAACCAAGCGTGCCAGTGACTCTGTGGATTTAAGAAGTAGGAATGAAATACAGGCTCAAATTAACGCCCAAGGGATCGAGGGAGCTCGAAAAGCTTTGACTGAAATTAAGGCCCGAGAGGCTCAAGACTAAACCAACAGCGTAGAATTAATTAGCCTTTGTAATTACTATCTAGCTAATATAGTCTCTGAGCTTTTTACTATCTTTATGCTTACGGAGCTTAGTAAGAGCCTTGGCCTCAATCTGCCTAATTCTCTCCCTTGTTACCCCAAATTCTTGCCCAACTTCTTCAAGTGTATGGCTACGGCCTGTCTCTAAGCCAAAGCGCATTCTCAATATTTTTTGCTCTCTGGGAGTAAGTAGCTCTAGGGTATCGTCAATATGTTCCTTAAGTAGCTCATAGGTTGCAGCATCTTCTGGGCTAACGGTATCTTCATCTTGTATAAAATCACCTAGGCTAGAATCCTCATCCTCACCCACTGATGCATCTAGGCTAGTAGTGTCCTGGGATATTTTTAAAATATGATTAACTTTATCAATATCAATTTCTAGCTCTGCGGCAAGCTCTTCTGGTAAAGGCTCACGTCCTAGTTCTTGGGTCAGTCGGCGCTGAGTACGAACGAGCTTATTGATAGTCTCTACCATATGCACAGGTATTCGGATGACTCTGGCTTGATCGGCAATAGCACGGGTAATGGCTTGGCGAATCCACCAAGTAGCATATGTACTGAATTTGAATCCCTTGTGATAATCAAACTTTTCTACAGCTCGCAAAAGCCCGGTATTGCCTTCCTGAATTAAATCTAACAAATCTAACCCCCTGCCGATGTATTTTTTGGCGATACTAACCACTAGCCGATAATTAGCTTCTGCTAAATCATCTTTGGCCGCTTTATCACCTTTTTCAATTCTCTTAGCTAGGGCTACTTCTTCGTCTCCAGTAATGAGTGGTATCTTGCCTATTTCTCGCAGATAAAGCCTCACAGAATCATCGGCAATATCCTTCATATTATCTGTATCAGTAGCAGTCTCGATATCTTCCTCGGGCTCTGTTTCCCAGAGCTTGTCTTTTTGGTCAGTAACATCAATGCCTTTATCTATTAACCTTGAATAAAAATCATCTAGCAAATCAACATTGTCTTCGGCTTCTGGAATAACTGCTTGGATTTCTTGCTGGGTTACAAATCCCTGTTGCTGCCCTTTTGTTATTAACTTCTCTACTTCCGCACTAAAGATAGCGGGCTCAGCTATTTGGTCTGGTTGCGCTTTAGCTTTAAGCTTAGCTTTAGGCTTAGGCTTAGCTTTAGGCTTAGGCTTTGGCTTGATCTGTGGCTTGGGCTTAGCTTGAGCTCTAGGCTGTGGCTTGGGTTTAGGTTTTGTAATAGATTTGACTTTAGGTTTAGCTACGGCTTTGGGCTGAACTTTTTTAGGCATAAGTTGATTAATCCTCGTTTAATAGTAGTTGATACTCTCTTAATAGCTGTTTGGATTTTTTAGAGTCGCCAGCCGACTCAGCTTCGGAAAGCTGCCTGGCTAATTGTCGTTTTAAAAGTTGCCTATTTGTATCGTGAATTCGAGCTACCTGGGTGAAGGCTTCGAGCCTTATATCGTGCGCCGATAAATTGGCGTATTGTTGTTCACCTCGTAATGCAAGAATTTTAACATAATTCTCCTCCTTGGGCAATACCTTCATGGAGTCTAGCGACTTAAGGGGCCCATTCGTTTTGAGTAATTTGAATATACTATGGTGCAAATTGCTAACACTAGAGAGCTCTAAATCATCAAGTGCGGGGGTAGTTATGGGGTATGCTAGGCATAGCTCAAGTAGCTGTTGCTCAAGCTTTTCGCTACGAGTTAGCTGGCGTTTGGGCTGATTTAGCGAATCATCCTGGGCGGTAGTATCTTCTGGCAAGGGCATAGCTGGAGCAGTGAATTTAATTAATTTTTTTATACTTAGCTCATCAACATCAACCATTTGAGCAATTTTTTTGATATAGTGTTGGATTTCAATTTCATCTGAGAGGTTTTTGAGCATAGGTAATATAAAACCAACAAATTGCTTCTTGCCTGACGCAGAGAGGATATTGTATTTAGACTTACCCATAGCCATTAAGTAGTCTGGAGCATATTGGGCCAATTTTAGAGCCTTTTGCCAGCCAAGAGGATTAGACTTCAAAAATTCGTCGGGATCCTTAGCTCCCTTAAGGCTAATAATATCCACCTTGACTTCACTATTGCCCGATAAATCTATAGCTCTCAGGGTAGCATTTATACCAGCCTCATCGCTATCAAAGCAAAGAGTGATATTCTTAGTAAGACGGCTAAGCTGGCGAATCTGTGTTTCACTCAATGCCGTGCCGCTACAAGCCACTACATTAGTATGGCCAGCATTGGCCAGAGCTAGAACATCCATATTGCCCTCCACAATTACTACCCCGTCTTGTTGCCTAATGGATTCTTTAGCTTGAGTTAGCCCATATATTGCTGAGCTCTTATTGTATATCGGTGTTTGAGGAGTATTAATATACTTGGCGGCTTTTTGCTCCACCAATAACCTGGCACTAAATCCCACTACTCTACCCTGAGCATCAAAGACAGGGAACATTACCCTACCCCTAAATAAATCATATACTCCACTACCCCTAGGGCTTTTTGCTGCCAGGCCAGCAGTTACTAATTCTTGATGGCTAAAACCTTTTTTAACTAGGTAATTGGTCAAGGAATCCCAGCTATCTTGGGAGTAGCCAAGCTTATAGTCCTTAATTGTCTTCTCGCTTAAGCCTCTGGTGACCATAAAATAGTCCTTCGCCAGCGTGTCTTTAGATAAAACCCGATGATAATAAGCCATTGCCGATTCACTGGCATCATAGAGCTTGTTTTTGATATTAGTATTATACCCATCGCCTATTTTGCGTGGCTTGAGTTTTATCCCAGCCCGCTTAGCAAGCATCTCGAGAGCCTCCGGAAAACTCAGTCCTTCCATCTCCATTACAAATGTAATTACATCCCCACCCTTGCCAGAGCTAAAGTCATGCCATATGTTCTTATCTGGGCTAACAATAAAAGATGGTGTTTTTTCGGTCTTAAATGGACTCAAGCCCTTAAAGCTACTGCCAGATTCTTCAGCTAGTCAAGCTACATCCGCCTCTTTTACGCCACCCACCCAAGATATGCCAATGCCAGT
>JBCLLP010000001.1:0-74355 GCA_039738615.1 Candidatus Saccharimonadia bacterium | reverse complement strand
AATATAAAACGCCACATATCATGGCGTTTTATATGGCGGGCTCGACCGGATTTGAACCGGCGATCTCCTCCGTGACAGGGAGGCGTGATAACCACTTCACTACGAGCCCTCATATTAGTTGATTCTAGCCTTAGCCTGCTCAATACGATTTAGTAAAACAGCTTTTGATCACTAATAAGCTAAATTAACCTGATTATTTTAACAAATAAACCAGGATAATTCAATCCTAGTAGCACTGCGATAGCATTTACGCTTGACATAATTGCTTATGTTGGCTATTATATGTCCTTATCTGGTAGGTGGAGACCAATCAGAAACGAGTGCAGACTAACCGTTATCGGAACGGCCTGGACTCTTTAGTAACAAAAATCAAAACAAAAGGAGCAAGTAATGTATTCAAGGACTACAATGCTAACATATTATCAAGTATCAAGACTACGAAAGATTAGAGTGAGGGTGGTCAAGGCGCATGAACATGTGGCTTATTTGGATTCTCAGAATGTCGTAGATACCCGCAAACCAGTTCAAAAAGCTGGATTTGGCTCAACTTTCTTTGCTAGCAGGTATGATTCGCAGCTAGGTGAGCATGACAGATGGAATAGACTTTCCGAGAAGCTAAAAAAACAACTTATATAACCTTATAATTCAAACTAAAAAGCACATCATTTGATAATAATGCTGTGCTTTTTTGTTTGTAGCTAGTCGTAATTTTATATGATTGCTAGGAGCCAATCCATCTCAGGTGGTGTAAAATAATAGTGTGGGCGGGTATAGTACAGCGGTAGTATGCGACCTTCCCAAGGTCAAGACACGGGTTCGACTCCCGTTACCCGCTCCACGCCACCTTAGCTCAGTTGGTAGAGCGGCGCTTTCGTAAAGCGCAGGCCATCGGTTCAATCCCGGTAGGTGGCTCCAGAATTGTTCTCTGATTACAGATTATTCTGATATAATTATAGCTAAATCAAACCATGAAAGATAAAGACAAATCTAGGATGCCAATTACCAGCCAGTCTATTTATAAGGACGGCTCATTTTTGACTCTCTGCCTCCTTACTATAGGGGTAGTTTTATTTAATATTATTTGGGCACTTTTGTATATCAAACAAACTCAAGTTCAGATACCAATTCGCTTTTCAAGTCTAACTAACTTTGACCTACTAGGTAGCTGGTACCAGCTTTATGAGATACCGATTATAGCTGTACTGATAGCAGGAGCTAACTTTGCTTTAGCTAATTTATTGCATCGTCGCAATAGGCTGGTGAGCGTACTGCTGATGCTAGTGGCACTAATGTGCGCTATTCTGGCAACCGCAATACTAGTAGGATTTACGGTAATCAATTATGGCACAGGCTAGCATAGCGGGTGGCATGGAGCCCATATCTACAAGTATTGCCAGTAAGAGATGGTTTTATAGGCTGTGGGAAATTATTCCAGCGCTTGTTAGCTGGACGGTACTGATTAGCCCAATATTTTTTAGTCTAGTGTGGCCTGTTGCAGTGGCTTATTTTATTATTGGTTTCGTTATTTTGTGGCTACTAAAATCAGTCCGCATGAGTATTGGACTAGTGCAGGGGTATAGGGCACTCAAACGAGCCGAGAAAATTGATTGGCCTGAGCGCCTTCACGAGCTTGGTGATGTAACCCAACATCTTGAATTAGTCCAGGCAAAGCTTAAGTCAGTCTCTACCCCAGGGTTGTTTGGCATATCTAGAGACAGAGGCAGCAGAAAACGCTTTTTTAGGCTTAAAAGTGAATTAGCTAGGCTAGAGCAAATAGCTAAGCATAAGGCTACCCTCATAAATCCTAAAGATATTTATAATGTTATAATTACGGCTGTTTATAACGAGAGCCTTGATATATTAAGACCATCGCTAGAGGCTGTTCTGGCATCTAAATTTGACACAAGCAGAATAATTTTTGTAATAGCCTATGAGCAGCGAGGAGGGGAGGAGGCCAGCAAAAATGTCAAACTGCTCGAGAAAGAGTTTGGCGATAAATTTGGTGCGTATTTAAGCATTTGTCACCCCGATGGTCTCAAAGGCGAAATCAAGGGTAAGGGGGCAAATATTAGCTATGCTGGTAGAATATTACAAGCCTACTTAGAGGATAAGCATATTGAGCCTAATAACACTATCGTTACCACTTTAGATAGTGATCACAGGCCAGATCCGATGTATTTGCCCTATCTTAGCTATGAGTATTGTATTAACCCTAACAGAACCCACATTAGCTTTCAGCCGATGCAGATGTTTTTTAATAATATCTGGGATGCACCAGCTCCTATGCGAGTGATTGCTACTGGCAATTCGTTCTGGCTGATGATGGAGAGTGTTCGGCACTATCGGCTGCGTAATTTCTCGGCTCACGCCCAAAGTATGCGCACCCTAATTGATACTGACTTCTGGTCGGTTACATCGATAGTAGAGGATGGGCACCAGTACTGGCGCACTTTTTATGCCTACGATGGCGATCACTTCGTAGAACCCTTGTATGTGCCGATATACCAGGATACCGTCCTAGCGAGTAACTATCGTAGAACATTCGCAACTCAGTACAAGCAATTACGTCGGTGGGCCTATGGGGCAAGTGATATACCATTTGTAATGGTCAATAACCTTAAAAACCATCAGATACCCTTTGGTAGGAAGTGGATTCAATTTGCTAGGCTTTTTGAGGGTCACTTGAGCTGGGCGACAGCCCCCCTGATATTGGCTTATGCAGCTTGGGCGCCCTTAGCGCTCAATAACGAATTTAACCGTCAAATGCTAGCTCATCAGTTACCAGTAGTAACATCAAGGCTACTAACTATTGCTCTAATTGGCCAGTTCGTGACCATTCTACTAAGCCTACTAATGCTCCCACCAAGGCCTAAGCACTATCATCACACTAAATTTATTTTTATGATTGCCCAGTGGGTCTTAATACCAGTAACATCTATATTTTTTGGCTCGGCGGCTGCTCTTGATGCTCAAACTAGGCTAATGCTAGGTAAGTATCCTAAGGCCTTTGAGGTAACAGAGAAGTCGGTAAGAAAATGATTTATATAATTGGTTTTTGCTTGGCTCTGCTAATATCTGCTCTACTAGTTCCGGTAGTCAAGAAGTTAGCAATCTTATTGGGGGCAGTTGATAATCCTGCCGAGGCTACCCGTAAAATTCACAAAAAAGTTATGGCCAGAGGGGGAGGCGTGGCAATATATATTAGTTTTATTGCTGTCTGCTTCGCATTACTAGCTAGCTTCCCTAGGCAATTCATTGGTTTAGTTATTGCAGCTACAATGGTGTTAATAATAGGATTAGTAGATGATATAAAACGGCTTAGTCCCTGGGTTAAGCTGATGGTGCAGGTGCTGGCAGCCATCATTGCAAGTGTTGGGTTTGGCATAACAATCGAGACACTTACTAACCCATTTGGTGATGCCCTAATATTTACTCAGCCCAATATTACACTCGCATTTTTTGGTTTGACGGCTAGTTTTAATTGGATTGCTGTGGCTATCTCGGTATTTTGGCTGGTTGGTATGACCAATACCATTAATTTCCTAGATGGAATTGACGGACTATCTGGTGGGGTGTCAGCTATTGCTGCTGGTATTATATTCCTGCTAGCTATAAGCAAAGAGGTTAATCAGCCCATCACGGCGCTTGTATCGATTGTGTTGATGGGTGGGTGTATTGGGTTCTTAATATATAATTTCTATCCGGCTAGAATATTTAATGGTGATTCTGGGGCTTATTTTCTAGGTATGACACTAGGAATCCTAGCGATATTCTCTGGTGCCAAGCTAGCTACTGCTGGGTTAGTGCTAGGCCTTCCGATTCTAGATGCCCTGTGGGCAGTATTAAGGCGTCTAGTACATCGCCAATCACCCTTTGTGGCCGATAGGGGTCATTTGCATTATATGTTTTTAGATGCCGGCTTCTCGCAGCGCCAGGCCGTACTTAGCATATATCTGCTATGTTTAGTTTTTGGTACGATAGGAATCGTTGGTACCACGGTTCAGAAAATAGTTGCTATCATAATTATGATGGTGGTAATGGCCATTTTGCTAGTTGGGCTGACCTTTATGAAGCGACGAAGGCTAAAAATATCTTAATAGTCTCTCTCGGGTTGATTGACCATAGTTTTTGGATATGGTACTATCATTGCTAAGAGGGAATACATGAAAAGATGAAAAGCAAAAATCTTCAGGATTTAATCAAGAACTTGCAAGTTTTTTACAAGTGCCCTTCCTGTGGCTCTAGCTATATCCATGACGATATAGCGTTTTTAGGGCGAGTGGAGGAGCATTGTTTTATGCAGCTTACCTGTCATGATTGTTCATTACCAGTACTTGCTACTGTTTTTTTACAGTCTGAGCTAGAGAGAGCCGGCAAGCAATCTACCTCTAGGCTTGGTCGTAAGGCCGACTTAGGACACAGGGAAAAATCAAAATTTTTAGATAGAGGCCCTATTAGCTCCGAGGAAATCGCCACTTTTTATATGCATATCACTCAACCCAAAAGGATCAAAGATAATTAAAGCTTCAGGGATAATATGGAATTAATTGTAATATCAGCCAATACCCGTAATGTGTATGGTAAAAAATTAGATACGGTTCGCAGTAATGGCCAGCTACCTGGTATTGTTTATGGTAATAAGAAAGATAACCAATCAGTAGTAGTGGACTCTAGGGAGTTCAATAAGGCTTTTATGCACGCTGGGTATAGTACAATTGTCGCACTTAAGGTAGGCCGTGGTACTAGCGAAAATGTTCTAATTCATGATGTTGATCATGATCCACTTACTAACAAAATAAGACATATTGATTTTTTTAGAATCAATATGAATAAAGCCATACGAACCGAAGTGCCTCTTCACTTTATAGGCGAATCTCCTGCTGTATTCCAGCAAGAGGGAACATTATTTAAGAATATTGAAGAGATTCAGGTAGAAACTCTACCCGCTAACTTACCTCCGCATATTGAAGTTGATATTTCTATTCTAGATGATTTCTCTAAGGCAATTCATGTCTCAGATATTATTGTCGGTGAAGGAGTTAAGCTATTAGATGACCCTGAGCAGTTAATTTGCAAGGTTGAGTCACCACGAAGTGAAGAAGAAATAGCTGCCCTAGATGAAGAGATTGGCGATGCCATACCTGAGGGTGAAGCCGAAGAAGGTGCCCAAGACGCAGAGGCTACTGAAGGCGAGGAGTCCGAGGGTGGAGACAACCAAGAAGCCAAGTCAGATTCAGAAGCCAAGCCTGAAGAATAAGCCCACAAACCACCTGTGTAGGCTAGAGTATTTACCAAAAGAGAGCCTCCAAGGCTCTCTTGTAAAGCTGTTAGAGCTTGGATAGTAGGTTATTTAGGTCGCGCTGACTTTGTGGGTTAGAGTGAGAGGCAAGATATTGCATATACGCCCGGAGGCTAATTGGCTTAATAGTATTGAGCACAATTTTTATAAGCTCATTATTGTTGATTATAGTTAGCTTGGATTGAATAATTTTTATTTCTACGGTATCTACTAATGAGTCTATGTCGGCAATGTAGTGTTCATTATTGCCATCAAAGACTTCCGATATACTTTTGGCTAGTATATAGCGTTTGTAGGGGGTACTTTTATTGTCCTTGGCGTGCTTTACAGATAGCCAGCTCATGTCTGGCTTTTCATAGGTGGTGATAGAAGATTGGCATTTCTGGCAGCTTTTGCGTCGCCAGGTCTGAGTATCAGATAGAGTAGGGCGGGAGTTGGTGGTTTTAAGGCCTTTTGAGCCACAAATAGGACATTTCATGTCTATATGTTGTCATATTACTTACAAGAATCATAGTGGAAAACTTTTTTTGACTGTGGATTCTTTCTGTTCCGTTGGTCTTTGTTCGTATTATATTTGCTTTTTAACCTAATAATCGCTACTATTAAAACTATGAAGCCCGAAAACCTCCTTAATCACCAGCCCAGTAGATATTCAACTATTTATATGGATATGAATTCTTTCTTTGCATCTGTTGAGCAGTTTTATGATCCTAAGCTTAGGGGTCGGCCAGTGGTGGTAGCTACTTCCCTCAGCCCAGGTGGCAGTATTGTAGCAGCTTCTATTCAGGCCAAGCGTTTTGGCGTAGTTACAGGCACAAAAGTAGCTCTGGCCCGCCAAATCTGCCCCGATATAGTAATTGTGCATGATAGCCCCAATTCATATCGTGCCATACATAGGCAAATAATGCAGATATTACACAATACACCCTGTTATGTTCGCGCCAAGAGTATTGACGAGGCATACCTGAAAGTACCTAGCTATATGCAGTCTTGTGAGCTAGTTAATGCTTTAGTAAAGGCAATAAAAGCTAGCTTGTATAATTTATATGGTGGGCATATATTATGCTCAATAGGGGTCTCAAGCAATGTTTGGCTTGCTAAAATGGCCGGGAATAGCCAAAAACCCAATGGCCTAGTTTTTATTGGTCAAAAAGACCTAATAAAGTTCTATTCAGGGCTAGGACTGACTGATTTTACAGGAATAAGCTACGCCATGGCAAAAAGGTTTTATGCAATTGGGGTAGAGACACCGCTACAGCTATATATGGCTAGCTGGAAGCTACTAAATAGTAAGCTTGGTATTAATGGTGGCAAATGGTATTTAAGAATGCACGGTTATGAAGTTGATACGGCGGCTTTATCTGCCAATAAATCACTTAGCCACCAGATAACAACCATGCCTAATCCACCAAGTTCACTTGTAGGGGTAACAACATATATCAATAAAATAGCAGTAACTTTAGGTGCAAGGCTTAGGAGTCAGTCATTGTCAGCAAGGGGTATAGCGCTATATATATGTTTTGATAATGGCCAATGGTGGGGTAATATCTATAAAAATGTTACATTTTACAGCTCTGACTACGAAATAGTCGCATTATCACAATTGTTGTTAAAAAAACTCATAAAGCTCCCATCACCAGTGCGTAGGGTCAGCATAACACTTTTTAATTTGTCTAGGGCCAATCAATTATCATTGGGTTTAGATGGCAATATGGACAAATATATGGCACTTTCAGTGGCTATCGACGCCATAAATGGTCGGTATGGCAACAATACTATTATGCCCCTGCGTAGCTTTGGGGCTAATTATGTTAATCTCAATAGAGTTGGCTTTGCTGGAGATTTATTAAGAGAAACCATTAACCCAACCGACACAAAGTATTACTACTAACGGCGATGTATAATTGAAACTAGGCTGTTTATAAGATAGAATAAAGCAGTTGATATGGGTCCTTAGCTCAGTTGGCTAGAGCGCTTCCTTGACGTGGAAGAGGTCAGAGGTTCGAGTCCCCTAGGACCCACCAGCAATTATTAGAAAGGTAGTATTGGTATGGATGGTGTAAGGATAGCGTTCTCTAGGGTACCGGATGGTAATATGAGTTTTAAGTGGGGAGCTAATGATCAGGTTATAGCTTCCAGAACAAGCTTCATAAAAAAGGCTGGTATTAACTCGGAGTAGGTAGTAGGTATTAGGCTAGTGCATGGTATAATTATAGTAGAGCCAAGCGATAAGGACCTACCTAGCAACGATATTCTTAACCCAGACATTAGCAACCAAGCTGATGGAATTATGACTAATAGGGCTGGGGGTGGGTTGTTTTTTAATATCGCAGATTGTATGCCTGTTATAATCTATGATCCTACCAATAAAGCAATAGCCCTATTGCACGCCGGCAGAAATAGGAGTAGAGAATAATATACTAGCTGCCGTAATGGTTAAAATGAGCATACAATATGGCACCAAGCCCAATGATGTGTTGATGAGCAGCGGCCCATCAATATCTAGGAGCTCCTATATATTTGGCACTAACCAAGGCGTTGATATTACTTTTTGGGGGCAATACTTTAGCTTAAATAATGACAATAAGTATCGTATGGATATAAAAGCGATGGCTCTAAAGCAAGCCCTTAGTCTGGGCATACAACAGAGTAATATAGCCATAAGTAAGCTAGATACCTATACTAACACAAGCTATTATTCGCACCGTCATAGTATGGCTACTGATGAGCCTGAGGGTAGGTTTGCCACACTTGTATTTATGGGCCCATAAAGTGCCTTTAGTTGTAAAAAAAACAATAAAGTGGCTATCCTGGGCCTAGTATTATAGGCATACCCCAATAAACTTTAAATATAGTTGAATAATGTTTGTTTTTATACTATCATTACAGATATCAATAAGGCGTTTGAGCTATAGTTTAACCACCCATGGCAAGCCTCGAAGCCTGGTCGTTACAGGGCATAAAGAGAGATCCGCCACGGATAAGCTAAGTGGAACCTCCCGATGTTATCGGGACTTGGCAATAGGGCGGGTTTTTGTTAAAAGAAAGGTATAAATATGGAACAAAACGAACAATTAGAAAAAATAAGACATAGTTTGGCGCATGTTATGGCCTATGCCATACAGCAGCTATACCCCTCGGCTAAGTTTGGTGTGGGGCCAACTATCGAGAACGGATTTTACTATGATGTCCAGCTAGATAGCCCACTTAGCACAGACGATATGAAGCAAATTCAAAAGCTCACTAAGAAGCTTGCTGGCCAGAAGCTAGATTTTGTATCTAAAGAGTGGCCGATAGATGAAGCGATCAAGTACTTTAAGGAACAAAAGCAAGATTTTAAGGTTGAATTACTTAATGACTTAAAGACCAAGGGCAGTACGGCTGTATCTGATACAGGAGATAGTAACTTGGTTTTAAAAAATGTAGATAAAATTACATCGGTAACTATTTACCAGACGGGTGACTTTATAGACCTCTGTCGAGGTCCACACATTGCTAATACTTCAGAAATTGACCTAGAGGCGTTTATGCTGACCAAGGTAGGCGGTGCTTATTGGAGAGGTAATGAAAATAATCTACAGTTACAGCGCATTTATGGCGTAGCCTTTAAGAATAAGGCCCAGCTAGACGAGTATCAAGAGCTGCTGGTGGAGGCTAAAAAACGGGATCACCGCAAGCTCGGTAAGGAGCTAGATCTGTTTACCTTCTCGGATTTGGTTGGTGCTGGCTTTCCATTGTATACACCAAGAGGCACGATACTTATTGAAGAACTCAAAGCCGTCCTAAAGGATATAAGCTCAAAGTACGATATGCAGCAGGTGTCTGTTCCGCACGTTGCCAAGCTAGAGCTGTACCAAAAATCTGGGCACGCCGAGAAGTTTGCAGATGAGCTATTCCATATTAAGAGTCATTATAACCAAGACTTTGTGCTAAAGCCTGTTAATTGCCCCCATCACACTCAGATTTATGCTTCTAGGCCACGAAGCTATCGAGACTTACCCATAAGGTATGTGGAGCAGACAATGCAATACCGCGATGAGAAACCCGGCGAAATTAGTGGGCTACAACGCGCCAGAGGATTTACTGTAGATGACGGACATACCTTCTGTACGATTGAACAAATTAAGGCTGAAGCCGAGATGGTAGTAGATATTATTACGGGCTTTTATCAGTCACTAGGTTTGTGGGGCAACCATTGGGTGTCTTTATCTCTGCGAGATCCCAGCAAACCAGAGAAATATATAGGTGATGACAAGGATTGGATTCAATCCGAGCAGATGCTTACACAAATGGCTACCGAAAAGCAGCTAGATGCTAAGAATATGCTAGGCGAAGCTGCGCTCTATGGCCCTAAGCTTGATTTTATGTTCAAGGACGCTCTGGGGCGTGAGACACAGCTTGCCACCGTGCAGCTTGACTTTGCTACCCCAAAGAGATTTGGGCTGGTCTATACCGACTCGCAAGGAAGCGAAAAGAACCCCGTAATGATTCACCGAGCGGTTTTTGGATCATTTGAGAGGTTTATTATGATTCTTATTGAGCATTTTGCTGGCGCCTTCCCATTATGGCTAGCACCAGAGCAAGTTCGGATTATTCCGGTATCAGATAAGTATAATGAGTACGGCAGTAAGCTCAAGGATCAGCTTAAAGTTAAAGGTATTAGGGTGCAGCTAGATGACGCATCAGAATCACTTGGTAAGCGAATTCGTAAGTCAGAGCTTATGAAGGTGCCATATACACTAATTGTTGGGCAAAAAGAGCAAGAGGCTAACTCCGTCGCTGTGCGAAGATATGGTAAGGGAGATTTAGGCTCACAAACTATTGATGAAATCACTAAAACACTAACTAAAATGATTAAAACGCGCTCAGTTAGCTAGATAGTAATAACACTAATGACTATCAATAATAAGCTAATAGTCATAGTAGGGCCTACCGCGTCAGGCAAGAGTGGAATGGCTCTAAAAATAGCCCGCAAGTATAATGGAGAGATAATCTGTGCCGATTCTAGAACTATTTACAGGTGTATGGACATAGGTACAGCCAAGCCCAGCCCAGATGAACAAAAAAGTATTAGGCACCATTTAATAGACATAAAGGACCCTAATCAGACCTTCAGTGTTGTGGAATTTAAAACATTATGCACTAAAATCATTTCTCAGGTACAGGCCAGGGGCAAGCTACCAATACTAGTGGGGGGAAGCGGCTTGTATATTGATTCTGTGCTCTTTGACTATCAATTTCGAAGCCCTATGCGCATTATTGACACTACCACAATGGCACTAGAACAAAAACTCTCATATGCTCAAGAATTATACCCCCAAGAGCTAGCCAAGATAGATGGCTCTAATCATCGCAAAATAGAGCAATTACTACGTTTTGGTCCAGCCAGTAATAGTGATCGTGAGTCGGTAAAGATACCATGTATGATAGCAGGAATAAAGCCATTAACACCTATAATAAAGCATAATATTGAGCAAAGAACCAAGCAATTATTGAACAATGGATTTGTTCAGGAAGTAGTAAATATTCGCATACGATTTGGTAGTGATTGTGTTGGGCTTGAGAGCACAGGCTACAAACAGGTAGGCGAGTATTTAGATGGAATAATAGCTGGTAGTGAGCTTGAAAGGGCTATTAATAGTGCCACTATCAACCTAGCTAAAAAGCAAATCACTTGGTTTAAGCGTAATAATGCTATTCATTGGGCTACTAATTCTTTTAAGGCAGAGGAAATTACTGCCAAATATCTTAATGCAGGTCTGATACAATAGAGTTATGCGAAGTTTACTTGCCATTTTAGCTGCCAAAACAGCCTTTAAGATTAATAGACTATCAGGCTCTGGAGGAACATCACTACCAGGTTTGGTAGCCCAAAAGCTAGATCCCGATATCCTTCTAAAGCTAGCCCATAATAACTTCCCCAAGGGAGTTATTATGGTAACCGGTACCAACGGCAAGACCACCACTACCAAATTGATAGCTGATATCCTAAAACAGAACGGCATTACCTATATCCATAACAAGACCGGCTCAAATATGGAGCGGGGTTTAATATCTTCTATCATTCAGGAGTCCTCTTTAGACGGCAAGGCCAGCGCTCAAATGGGGCTATTCGAGGTTGATGAAGCTAATATGCCAAAGGTCTGTATGGCCCTTAAGCCAGACTGGATAGTAGTAACTAATTTATTTAGAGATCAGCTTGATAGGTATGGTGAGCTCGATAAAATCGCCAAGATGTTTAGGAACTTGTTTGACGAGCTACCAGATGCCCAGATAATCCTAAACGCCGACGATCCATTGGTAGCAAGCCTTGGCTTTGAGCTGGAAAGCAATCATAAAGTGGTGTATTTTGGGGTTGATGATTACGTTGCCCCCAAACTAGCCAATGACCATACAGCAGATAGCATCTTTGACCCCTTTACTCAAGAGAGGCTCTACTATACTCAGCAGTATTTTGGCCATATGGGTAAATACAGATCCAAAAATGGAGGGTTTAGTAGGCCTAAGCCCAATTATTCGGCCACCAACATTAAGCAATCAGGCATAGAATCTATCCAATTTAGCATTAATAATAGCGACAAGCTCATCAAATTAGATATTCCAGGCATCTTTAATGTTTATAATTATCTCTCGGCTTATGCTCTGGCTGGAACAGCCCTGGGGCTTAGTAGTGAGGATATTATAAGCTCTATAGGTAGCTCACCTGCTATATTTGGTAGATCCGAAGAGCTCCAATACCACGGCCGCGCTATTCTGATGCTACTAATCAAGAACCCAACAGGGCTTAATCAGGTCATACAGACCTACCTACTAAATAAGAAGGATCGCTTGCTGGTCTTTGTAATTAACGATAATTATGCTGACGGTAGGGATGTAAGTTGGCTCTGGGACGGTGCTTTGGAAGACTTGCAGGCCTACAGGGGCAAGATAATAGTTGCAGGCTCCAGAGCAAATGATATGGCCTTACGCCTCAAGTATGCTGATCTAGAAGACATTATGATAGTAGAGGACAGCCGTAAACTGCTTGATATGATTGAGCAAAATTCCTCACCTCGCAGTAAGGTGTTTGTATTGCCCACCTATACAGCAATGCTCAGTCTCAGAAGCCAAATAGTCGCACGTGATAATACAGCTAAGGAGTTTTGGCAATGAAAGCAATCAAAATAGCCCATCTTTATCCAGAGAGAATGAGTATTTATGGTGATTATGGTAATATCATTGCATTAACCCAAAGAATGAGCTGGAGGGGCATCAAAAATGAGGTTGAAAGTATTGAGGCAGGGCGTAAAATACCCAAAGACATCGACATTATTTTTATAGGTGGTGGGCAAGATAGGGGGCAGGTGGTAGTCGCCAAGGATCTAGAGTCCAAGGCCAGTCAAATCCATGAATTTGTAGAATCTGGGGGACCACTATTGTCGGTTTGTGGTGGCTACCAGCTACTAGGCGAGTATTTTATTAGTAACGATTATGGGGAGCTGAAAGGGATTAGCCTATTTAATGTTATTTCTAGGGCAACTAGTACCCGAATGATTGGCAATATAGTGGTGCAGTCTCAAGATTTTGGAGAGCTTGTAGGATTTGAGAACCATAGTGGGGCGACTGAGTTTGTGGGGCGAGCCCACCCACTAGGGATAGTCAAAAAAGGCTATGGCAACAATCCCAAAGACAAAATCGAAGGCGCAATATACAAAAATGCCCTAGGAACTTATATGCACGGGTCATTCTTGCCTAAGAATCCGCTAGTTTGTGATTGGTTAATTCAAAAAGCCCTACTATTAAATAATCAGCCTATTGCCCTAGAAGACATTGATGATAGCATAGCAATGCGCGCAAAAGTTACGGCATCTAGGAGACCACAATAGCTAATACAATAATAGTCTAGATTTATTGTTCAATTGCTCTTATAATACAATAAACTAACCTGAAATTTGTATGTAGAATACAATTTTCAGTATTAATAGGAGGTCAATATGTTTGAACAATTGTTTGGTTCTAAGACGCGAGTAAAGCTACTCAGCTTATTTTACAATAATCCTGATCGACCATTCTATGTCCGCGAGATTACTCGTAAAATAGAAGAGCAAATCAACTCTGTCCGTAGAGAGCTTCAGAACTTGCTTAATATTGGTATAGTTCGTTCGGTAAGCCAAAGCAACAGGCTCTACTATGAAATAAACTCAAAATATAAGTTTCATAAGGAGCTTCAGTCGATATTCCAGCGTATTCCGGCTAAGTCTAAAGCCATTAAGCAGACTAAGGAGGAAGATCAAATCCTCAAAAACATCCAAAAAGCTGGTAATGTAAGAATGGCTTTTTTGACGGGTGCATTTGTAAGGGGCAGTAACCAACAGATTGATATATTCATCATAGGAGATATGAATAAGTCGCAACTAGCCAAAATAGTTGGTGAGCTAGAAAAGGAAATGAACCGAGAGCTAAATTATTCGGCATTGACTGTTGAGGACTTTGACTATAGGCGCAATCTTAACGATCGCTTTTTAACTGGTATTCTAGATGAGAATAAGATTATTTTAGCCGACAAGATAGGTGTTTTTACACCCCTACCAGCTAGCGAGGTAGTAGAACCAGGCGCTCCTGCTAAGGCTAATGTAGTATTAGGCAAAAAATAAAACATAAGTACTATTAATAATTAACGTCATTTATGAGATAATAACATTATGAAAGACTCTCAAAAGCTTACAGTCACCATCTCGCCACTATCTTTTGTGTATTTAGTGGCTGTAATAGCTCTCTTGGCATTGTTATGGTACTCATCTGGAGTAGTTATTATTGTTATAGCTAGCGTGATATTCTCTGCCGGCCTTAATCCGTCAGTAAAGAAGCTCGAAAAAATCAAGTTTCCACGCTGGCTGGCAGTGTCTGTGATATTTGTACTGACATTTTCAGTTCTAGGCTATTTGATATTTCTGATAGCCCCAACTTTTGCCCAACAGGTTAATGATATAGTAGCTAACTACCCCTCGTTAAGTGCTAGTATTAATTCGAGCCTTGCCAACCAGCCACTATTGCGAGACTTCCTAGATAAACTATTAGTATCTATTAGCTCTCGCCCAGAAGTTGTTACAGGTCAAATAGGCCAGGCAGCTACTGGGCTAATTGGTGGTGTTTTTGGGTTTATAACCTTCTTGGTACTGACCTTTTATTTTTTACTTAGTGGTCAAAAGATATTATCTGCTATGGTTAGGTATATACCATCTAAAAAACGCCAACGAGAGGTTGTAATGATAGGTCAAGAAACCTCTATTAAGCTTGGGCACTGGATTCGATTCCAGCTTGTCATGGCCACTATTGTGTTTTTAGCAACGTATGGAATGCTTACTGTCTTGGGGGTCCAATACAGCCTGGCATTAAGTCTTTTCGCGGGTATTTTGCAGTTCATACCATTTGTAGGCCCATTGGTTGGAGCCATACCTGGTCTTTTGGCGGCCTTAGTGCTATCACCAGTTACCGCCCTTATATTTATCGTGTTTGTGGTTGTATCCCAGCTTATTTTAGCTAATATTATAGCCCCCCAGCTCTTCAATAAAGCTATTGGTGTTTCCCCCGTAGTAATATTACTCGCAGCGCTCATTGGATTTGGTCTACTTGGACCGATAGGAGTTATTCTAGCCATTCCCGTTGCTGCCGTAATAGATGTGATATTTGATAGTATTGGTTCGGACTATGTCAAAGAAAAAATATCGGAGGCCACAAACTCCTAGTCTATATGGCGTTTAATCTGGTATAATTACATCCATGGATATTACTTTTTCCAACAAAGACACCATTAAGCTTGCCGGCAAGAGCGCTACAATTGTTCTCAATCCCTCTAGTGATGTTAGGGCAGATTTACTGCTATTTACTAGCCCAGCAGCCAGGATTGCAGCAGAGAGGTCCTTTAGCGGTCCAGGGGAGTATGAAGTAATGGGCACTATGGTAGATGGAATTGAGATAGACGAAGCTAATACAATTTATAGCTTGGTAGCAGATGATATTCATATTATTTATGGCGTGAATCTCTCGGCACCTCTTACCAATGCCCAGCTAGAGCATATGGATGATGTAGATATACTTATTCTTGCAGTTCAGGATGATAAGTCCGATTTAATGAATAAGCTTATTGGGCAAATTGAGCCAAAAGTATTGATACCACTTATGGGTTTAGCTAGTGAGCTTAATAAGATTAAGGCAGAATTTGGCAAAGACACTGAGCCCACGGAGCGCTATAAATTAAGTAAGCGTGATTTGCCAGAAGATTCTCAACAGCTAGTAATTCTCAAGTAAGTCAGTGTAATTACTAACCCAAAAACCCCCGTTAACTAGGGGTTTTTGTACTAGCCATAATGCCATAGTATACTAATGATGCATAGAAGCATAATAACTATATTAAAGACTGTAATATAGTTTAAACAAGGTTATAACAAATGCCAGAGCAGTTTCCAGATCAAACCCCACAAGACACCCCTAGCCCTAGCAAGGAGGAGCTGGCTGGCGCTAGATTATTACATGCTAATAACTCTGCACTTCAGTTATCGGACCCAGTAGAGTACGAGCAGGCTAGAAGAGAAAAAGCAGAGGGCTTAGAGACAAATACAAATCCAGCCCTACGAATATCTAATTGGCTTGAAGTATTACAACGCACTCACCAGGCCAGGGGAGCCAGTCCCGAACTCCAGGAGGCTCATTCCAGGGTGCTAGAACGCATTAAAGCAAGCTACCACAAACTGTTTGTTATCAAGCCCGATGAAGTGCCAGATTATGCCTTTGTAGCTGAAGTCCGACAAGCCAGGGAGATGGGGCATGGTAATATCACACCTGATGAAGAGTTTAAGCAAGCAAAAATCAATGAGATAATAGCTGCCCAAGAAGCCAGCCTAGATAGATGGGTAGATTATTTAACTAGCGGGGATGCTGATGCGGCAGGGTACCCTATGTGGGCGCGGTATTGGGCTTTTATGGCTATTACTACAATGGGTAAAATCAAAAAAGAAGAAAAAGAAGGTAGCCCCCCGATAGTTAAATTCGCAACCCGCGACGTAACTACCATAGCATCATACCCGATACTTAATCCTATGGCACTTGCCCAGACAATCGCTGCTATGAGCCATAGGCTAGAGCAAGAGGGGCTGCCAAAGGGTGGCAGAACAATATCAAATACCTCGACTATACTTACTGACGAAAAATACAATGCACTTTTAAGCAATAAAAACTTTGCTACAATATATGCCCAATTTCTATCCGAAACTCCTTCAATGTCCCGTGAAAGACTCAAAGAAACGAGAGGTGAGTGGGTTTGCTATAAGCAGGGTAGTGATGCCCAGACACTATATGATAGCCTACATAACCATGTCTTGGAATGGTGTACGGCGGGTGCTATCAGTACAGCCCAAGGTCAGCTAGATGGCGGGGATTTTTATGTCTATTATTCACTAGATGAAACAGGCGAGGCAAACATACCACGGATAGCCATACGCATGGAGCAAGGGGAAATAGCTGAGATTAGAGGAATTGAACACGGCCAGCACCTAGACTCTTATATTGACCCAGTATTGAGTACCAAGCTCGAAGATAGTGAAGAATTTCCTAATGCTGAAGAATACAAACAAGCGATTAAGGATATGAAGCTAGTTTCTGAGATAGAAGTAAAGCTTGGTGCCCAGTATGATGATATGACCGCTGAATTTTTAAGCTATAGTAACCTCGATTACAAACTAAGCCCTGAAGAGCTAAGATTTATTTATGAAATAGATGATAAAATTCTTAGCCTTGGCTATGGGCGAGACCTCAGAATAGAGCAGATACTTGATTATAGAAATGATAAGGCTGATTTGTCTCTCATACTGGATATAGATGAAGCTAAAATAAGCATCACCACAGAAGGGGCCTTAAGTGGTGGCATACTCTACCATCATGGCAACCTCGACCTCAACACCCTCACCAGCGCCAAGGGCCTAACCCTACCTAACTCCATCGGTGGCGGCCTCAACCTTGACAGCCTCACCAGCGCCGAGGGTCTAACCCTACCTAACTCCACCGGTGACAGCCTCGACCTTAACAGCCTCACCAGCGCCGAGGGCCTAACCCTACCTAACTTCATCGGTGGTAGCCTCGACCTTGACAGCCTCACCAGCGCCGAGGGCCTAACCCTACCTAACTCCATCGGTGGCGGCCTCTACCTCAGGAGCCTCACCAGCGCCGAGGGCCTAACCCTACCTAACTCCATTGTTGGCGACCTCTACCTCAACAGCCTCACCAGCGTCGAGGGTCTAACCCTACCTAACTCCATCGGTGGCGGCCTCTACCTCGGGGGCCTCACCAGCGTCGAGGGTCTAACCCTACCTAACTCCATCGGTGGCGGCCTCTACCTCGGGAGCCTCACTAGCGCTGAGGGCCTAACCCTACCTAACTCCATTGTTGGCGACCTCTTCCTCAATAGCCTCACCAGCGCCGAGGGCCTAACCCTACCTAACATCATCGGTGGCGACCTCTTCCTCAGGAGCCTCACCAGCGCCGAGGGCCTAACCCTACCTAACTCCATCGGTGGCGACCTCTATCTCAGCAGTCTCACCAGCGCCGAGGGCCTAACCCTACCTAACTCCATCGGTGGCGACCTCTACCTCAGGGGCCTCACCAGCGCCGAGGGCCTAACCCTACCTAACTCCATCGGTGGCGACCTCGACCTCGGGGGCCTCACCAGCGCCGAGGGTCTAGCCCTACCTAACTTCATCGGTGACAGCCTCGACCTCGGGAGCCTTACCAGCGCCGATAAAAATAAACTCCGCATGCTATACCCGCTACTAGCTAGCAAAATAACCTAGGAGCCCACTCTTTGGCATCTAGTAATCCTAAAGTAAGTCAGTGTAATTACTAACCCAACAAGCCCCGTTAACTAGTAGGGAGTGGAGTTGGGGGGTTATTTACTGGCGTTTTCGAGTTCTTTTTGGTCTATTTGGGCCTGATACTTATTAAGAGTTCGGATAGTGCTGACAGCTAGCCGGAGCTTAACCTTACGGCCGTCAATGATGAGAGTCTTGGGCTGTAGGTTTGGTTTCCAGGTACGTTTAACGTGCCTCTGTGAGTGGCTCACATGGTTGCCGAATTGTTTTCCTTTACCTGATAGATCGCATCTATAAGACATAACTGGAGTATTTTATCATATTTGCTGATATTGGGCAATACTAGCAAATAAGCAGTATTATGGTCTATTTGGTGGTAAAATTAAGATTAGATGGAAACAATAGCTACATTAGTGTTTTATCTTATAATCTTGGTTATAGTGCTGACCGTGCATGAGTTTTGCCATGCTTGGGCAGGGCATATGCTAGGGGATATCACAGCCAAGCGCGAGGGCCGCTTAACGCTTAATCCAGCCAAGCATATTGACCCCTTAATGACCCTACTACTGCCCCTGGGGCTTATCTTGCTTGGGAGCCCAGTGGTGTTTGGAGCTGCTAAGCCCGTGCCATTTAATCCTTACGCCCTAAAGCACGGCAAAGCAGGAGTTGCGCTAGTGGCCTTTGCAGGGCCTGCTAGCAATCTGTTGATGGCAATAATTGTAGGCTTGTATTTAAGGTTTATGAACATCGGGGGTCTGGGCGAGGTGTTCCTAACCCAATTCGTGCTAGTTAATGTAGCATTCTTTGTGTTTAATATGATTCCTTTCCCTCCCCTTGATGGGAGTAGGTTATTATATGCCATTGCACCTCCAGCGCTGGCTGACATTATGGATAGGATAGAGCAGTACGGCTTAGTGGCAGTATTCGTATTTGTTTTTATATTCTTTAGTTTTATTGGGCCTAGCTTTAGCTATCTGGTTGGCGGTATGGCGAGCTTAATAGTAGGGCATGCGGTTCTACGATAAGGTGCTATAATTAAAAGTGCTTATCTACTGCACTCGCAATAAATACGCAGTAACTTTTTCCGGTTACTTTTTAACTTTAGGGAGTTTAAGATTGCTCGCTGGCTTTTACGGCCAGTAGATGCTGAGGACACCCACCTGTCATTTGGCGGGAAAGGTTAGTAGCGTAAGCGGTGTGGTGGAATAGCTTAAATTATTAAAATAACCCCTGGCATATGGGGGTTATTTTTTATAAATCCCAGTATTTGCGGTATTTGCTATCACTATCAATTGACTGGGCAACAATTAGCTTTAGCTCGGACTTTAGGCCAAGCTGCTTACGCAAGCTAGCTACAAGCCTAGTGGGGTTGTAGGGTATTAGCCATAAACCCTTAGTGTAATTTATAAAGCCATGTCGTTTTAAGGTCAGGATGAGCTGATTGCGGGCGACTTTTTTGGTTTCTGGTATATCAAAGGTTATAAGGAACCAGCGGCCGTCCCAGCGCTCTGATATACCAAGGCCATCTTCGCTTACTTGGTGTGCCCTAAGCCGATCCTTGCCTTTCTCGGTAATCTTAAATATCTTTTCATTGTCAAGTAATCCAACGCTAACATAGCCCTGCCTAGCTAGCAGAGCAAGAGTATCTATAATACGCCTTCTAGGTGTAGAGCTCTTGGTAGTAGAGAATAAACCTCTAAGGCCCTTATTAGTACTCAAGTCGCCCAGAGGGGCGACTTTTTTGGTTTGAATGAGCCGAAGTATTTCGGCCGTCTTATTGGAGTTTGCACTCATAGTTTAGAGTTTGGCGCACATAAATTACTAAAATACATAAACATTGTGTCATAGCATAACTATTATGTAAAGACTTATGTTCAAAATTTTTATTTATTGCGTTTTTATACCTGTTAGAGCCTATAAAATCTAATTTAGATAATGATAATTCTTTTTATTTTATTTTTTAATTCAAGGCTATTTTTAGCCCTCTATTACACCGAACTTTTGGGTTTCTGGCCCTTGTCACCCCTTAAGGCAAGCAAAAAGCCTACCTTGCGGTGGACCCTTTGCTTGGTCGGGGTGACAGGGCTCGAACCTGCGACCTTACGACCCCCAGCCGTACGCGCTACCAACTGCGCCACACCCCGACAATGCCCTTATAATAGCCGATATAGCGTACTAGCTCAAGTCTTGGTATAATACGCTTATGTTATTAGCCGAGTTCTTTTCCTGGTGGTATGGACATGGTCTAAAAGAATTATTTAGACGATCTATTGGTTTTATTAATTTTATTTGGCAAAGGTTTTCTGTAGTTAGTTTGCTAAAGACGCTTTTTGAGCCATGGCGTAAAATTATCACAGACTCAGGCAACTCCGCCCAAGAAAGAGGCCGCGCAATCATTGATAATGCAGTTTCTAGGATGGTTGGCTTTACAGTCAGAGTAACTGTAGTTTTTGCAGCGGTTGTGATAATTATGCTGTTTATTGGTTTAAGTGCGATATTTATGGTTGCTTGGCCGTTAGCACCACTGCTTTTGGCGCTGTCTGTAGTGGGGGTTGCATTATGAAGCCCGTTGCCTATAAGAACTCCTTAAGAGTTAAAAAGGCTCAGTTTATCAGTCATTTTAGTACTGGCCTGACCCGTAACATACTGGTACTGTCTTGGGTGCTAATTATTGCTGGACTAGTACTGGTGTTCGTAGTGAAAATTCATCCAGCAAATATACTATGGGGTATTGGCTTATTAGGTGTTATGTTTGCTCTCTGGGCTAGGTGGGATTTGGGTGATATTGGTGCCATTTATAACCAAGATGCTGCCGTAATTATCCTAGATGATGTAGTCACAGACGACATCGTATTCTTAGTAAATGACAAACAAAGCCCCCGCCAGATTTTGTCGGCAATTGCCAGTAATTGGCAGTCTGGGTTTATAATTGCTCGCTATCAAGTGGATATTAGGCAGCTGGCTGGTAGCCTGTCTGATGATCTTAAGGATTCGGCTTCATTATGGAATAGAGCATTTATGATAGCTGGCCAGGCTCCCGTGAGGGAAATATCAGCTGGGGTGCTGATAACAGCGATGTTTATGGAGAATGCTGTGATGGATCAGTGGCTAGGGGAGAATAGTATGGAAATGCAAGATATTGTTGGTGGCTTGATGTGGGAAGAGTCGTTTTGGGCTCGTAGTCTTAAGCCCAGGGGCTATGATAGCTATGGGGGAATTGGCCGTGACTGGGCCTCTGGCTTCACCCAGGTACTTGACCAGTTTGGCTCAAATATCAGCGTAGCAATTATGGATGGTCAGCTAGATTTCTCGGGGGTGCATAGAGGTCATGTAATAGAGCAGATGCTTACAAATCTGGGCAAATCAGATAGAAATAACCTAGCGATGGTAGGAGAAGTTGGGGTTGGTAAGACGGCCATTGTCTATGCCCTGGCAGAGAAATTGATTGAGGGTAAGGAGGTCTCACCCGCACTGGCCTATAAGCAAATAGTACAAATAGATTCTGGTGCCGTCACGGCCGCGGTTAATGGAAATGTTAGCCTGGAGCTGATTTTTGGGCAAATAATTAATAACGCCAATAGGGCAGGTAATATTATTCTTTATCTTGATGAAGCCCAGCTATTCTTTGGTAGTGGGTCAGGTACAGTAGATATATCAGGTATAATATTGCCAGCCCTGCAGTCAGGGAGTGTCAGTATTATAACTAGCTTTAATCTTGATGATTGGAGCAGAGTTAGCTCGGCTAACCCCAGCCTGGCTAGTATGTTTGCCAGAGTAGATGTTGAGCCAGCTGATAAGGAACAGACAATTGGCATTCTTCAAGACATATCGATAGCGCTAGAGTCTAGAAGCAAGGGGATGGTTACATTCAAAGCCCTTCAAACTGCCTATGAAATGTCGGAGCGCTATCTGCGCAATAAGGCTATGCCAGCCAGAGCCATAGACTTGCTTTCCGATAGTATGAATTACCCTGTAGATGGGTTTATCACCGAAGAATCAGTTGCCAAAGCAACTGAGATACTAACCAACACAAAGGTCAGTAAAGTATCGGAGGATGAGAAGACACAGCTACTAAACCTTGAGGACTTAATACATAAGCGAATGATTAACCAAAGTCGGGCCGTTAAGGTTGTATCTGATGCATTGAGACGTTCTAGGGCTGGGGTGCGCAATACCCACCGACCTATTGGGAGCTTTCTATTTTTAGGCCCCACTGGTGTCGGAAAAACTGAGCTTTCCAAGTCGCTGGCGTCGGTGTATTTTGGGAATGAAGAGAATATGAATCGGCTGGATATGAGTGAATATCAAAACAAAAGCGATATTAAGCGTCTGCTGGCCTCGGCTAGTATGCAGGATACTGGCAGTAGCTTTTTACAAAAGATCAACCAAAACCCTTTCAGTGTCATCCTACTAGATGAAATTGAGAAAGCTCACCCAGACATACTGAATTTACTATTACAAATGCTTGATGAAGGCATATTAACCGATGATCACGGTCATAAGGTGAGTTTTAAGGAGTCAATTATTATATGCACCTCTAACGCCGGAGCTAACGATATTAGAACTCAGATATCAGCAGGCAAAAAGCTCGAGGATTTTGAGTCCGAGCTAACTGATAAACTAATTACCGACAATATCTTCAGACCTGAGCTTATCAATAGATTTGATGAGATTGTGCTATTTAGGCCATTAACTAGAGATGAGCTATTGGAGATTGCTAATTTAATTATAGCTGGTGTCAATAAGGAGCTGGCTGGCAAAAAAGTATCTATAGTCTTGACCCAGCCAGCACTAGTCCACCTGGTAGAGCTTGGCTATGACCCTCGGCTTGGCGCTCGACCTATGCGCCGTGTTATCTCTAGACTTGTAGAAAACCTAATCGCCCAGAAGCTTTTGACCGGTGAATTAAAGCCTGGTAGCAACTTAACCCTTGATATTGATGACCTTAAAGATGTAGGATAGGGGCTATGTCGCAATCTATCTTTACTAAAATCAGACTACAAGAATTGCCCGGAAGAGTGCTTTTTGAGGATGATAAGTGTTTTGTAATGCTTACAAATATGCCTCACAATCCAGGTCATCTACTAATTATTCCAATTGTTGAAGTGGCTGATTGGCAGGAGTTCGGTAGCGCCGACTTTACACATTTAATGACTGTAGCACAGTTCTTTGGTAGAGCTACCAAGATAATTTATAATCCACCAAAAGTAAGCTTAATGGCGGTGGGCTTTGATGTTCCACATATTCACATACACATTTTTTCATTATTCGCTATTGCTGATGTTGACCATACCAATGCTAAGCCAGCCAGCCTAGCCCAGAGAGTCGTTGAGGCAGAAAAGTTTGAGGGGTATATCAAGAAGGTAGGGGGAGTTAAGCTATGGTAGTTGTGGTCGTTACGCTGGCTATACTACAAGGAATTACCGAGTTTTTGCCTATTTCTAGCTCTGCTCATTTGTTTTTATTGCCGTGGGCTTTTAATTTGCCAAACCCAGGCTTGTCTTTTGATGCGGCAATTCATATTGGTACGGCCCTAGCGTTACTGGTGTTTTTCTGGAAGGACTTTTATGGACTGTTTAAGAGGCGTGATAAGTTGCTATGGTATATAGTTATCGCTTCAGTCCCAGCTGCCATAGCTGGTTTCTTAGGTGATAAGCTTATCGACAAGTACTTTCATCAGTCTAGCTATGCCGCACTGGTCATCGGGTTGGGCATTATTTTTTTTGGAATATTAATGTATTATGTCGATCGTAAGGCCAAGTTAGATAAGGATTTGAACCATATCAGTAAGAAAAGAGCATTGTTTATTGGTTTTGCTCAAGTCTTGGCTCTAATTCCCGGTACTTCTAGATCTGGGATAACAATCACAGCAGGGGAGTACCTAGGGCTCAACAGGGAGTCTGCGGCGCGCTTTAGCTTTTTGTTGGCCACACCGATATCATTGGGGGCGGGGCTTTATAAATTTACCCAAATAATTTCTGAGCCAAGCACAGGAGTGTCAGTAGGGATGACGGTTCTAGGTATAATTATTGCCTTTGGTATTGGGATAGCAGTTATAGCTTGGCTACTTAGTTATCTTAAAAAGCATTCACTGCTGGTATTTGTAATTTATAGGGTAGTATTGGGCTTATCGGTGATTAGTATCTGGCTATTAAGAGCAAAAAATGGATAAAATAGCCAAAGTCATTGTCTATTGTGACGGTGGATCTAGGGGTAATCCCGGGCCTTCTGCGTTAGGAGTCGTTATTAAATCCCCTAAGGGTGAGATAATTGAAGAAATAGGTAAGTTTCTAGGCGTACAGACCAATAATTATGCTGAGTATAGCGCTGTAGTGGTGGCTATGGATAGGCTTAAGGCTATGGGCGTGCTACAAGCCGACTTTTATTTGGATAGCGAGCTAGTGGTCAAGCAGCTCAATGGTATATATAGAGTCAAAAACGATAATATCAAAATTCTTAATGCTAAGATTAGGGAATTAGCACAAGGTATTGAGGTAACTTACACTCATGTATATCGAGAAGACAACAAGCAAGCCGATGCAGTAGTAAATCAAGTATTAGATAGCCTTAAATAGACAAAAAATATTAAATATAGTATAATATTGTTACTATGAGCTAGCGGATGACCGCCCAGCTATTTTAGTGATTATAGCTAGTTACTATCACCGGTATTGTAGGATATATCGCAAGAAGAGTTGCTAAAATAATCCTTGAAATGGCTGGGAGGAAAGTCCGAACAGCATAGAGTACGGTAGTCGTTAATTGCGACCAGGAGTAATCCTCGGGAAAGTGCCACAGAGACTATACCGCCCAGCCATTTCAGCGCTTTGATATCCTAATAGATTACAAGTTAATTTTTTATAGGTATGATTGACTGCTAGCGAAGTGTTGAAATGGCTGGGTAAGGGTGAAAAGAGTGGGTTAAGAGCCCCCAGTTCTGGTAAGTGATTATCAGGGGAGGTAAACCCTACCGGCTGCAAGATTATGGGCCCTTCCGTTTAGGCGGAGAGACTTCTCGTCTTATTTGGGGTATATCGCACCATGTGCAGTACGCACAGGTCTGCTAGCATTTTTGCTAGCTTAAGATAGATGGTCATCACCCCTCACCACATAAGTTTATGTTTGAATTCTGTGATGAGGGGAACAAAATTCGGCTTATAGCTAGCTTGTAGTACTTAAATAACATTCGCTTGATTTATTAAAGGCGAATGTTATTTATTAAGATGATACAATAATATTATGAGAAAACGCAGCGAACTTCTTATGGCAGCCCTACAGGTACCAGTTGACTATGCAATGCTGGTGATTAGCTTTGTATTGGCTTATCTTGTTCGTGAGGGCAGTGGTAAGCCCTTCTCGATAGCGGTGCCTGGCTATACCTACCTTGATTTTATGATACTATTCCTGCCCCTGTGGCTAGTGGTATTTGCTATGGTTGGCCTCTATCGTATCAGGTCTGATAGAGGTAATTGGATTGATATCGGTAAGATAGTGGCAGCTTGCTCGGCTGGAGTGATGGTGTTAATACTTGTGGATTTTTTGGGTACTGATGCTATCTTTCCTGCCAAAATCATACCCATTTATGGGTTTATTTTTGCGATAGCGCTGGTAAGCTTGGGGCGAATCGTAATGACTATCGTTCAAAAACTCCTAGCACGCCAAGGAATTGGTGTATATAGAGTTTTATTCATTGGTAGTGGCCAGTCGGCAGTAGAGCTAAGGGCCGCACTTAAGCAGTTCAAGAGACGCTATCAGGTAGTAGCTAGTGTTGCCACCCTTAGCGATGTTACTACTGGGAAGCTAGAAAAACTACTAGAATCTAGGCCAATAGATGTAGTGATGGTCTCCGATGACACCCCTAACGAAGCTAGATTGCTAGAAATCTTATCGTTTTGCCAACAGCATCATATCGGATATCAATTTGCTCCTACTATCACGGGGATTTATACCTCCAAGATTATTTCTAGTCAGATTGGATCTATACCTGTGCTAGAACTCAGGCCAACACCGCTAGAGGGCTGGGGGAGGGTGTTTAAAAGAATATTCGATGTAGTAATAACAACGATAATTACACTGCTATCTTTACCTTTACAGATGGTAATCTATATCGTTATACGGCTCAGTGAGCCTGGACCTGCCTTATACTTCCACGAGTGCTACGGACGAAGCGGAAGCAAAATAAATGTCTATAAATTTAGGACTATGAAGGCAGAATATAGCTTGGGGCCAAAGTTTGGCGGTAGGACCATTGAGGATGTGCTTAAGACACTCCCTAAGGACAAGGCTGATGAATTTGTTCGTAACGCTAAAATTAAGGATGATCCTAGGGTTAGTAGATTTGGTAGATTTATGCGTAGGACTAGCCTTGATGAGCTACCCCAGCTATTCAATGTTCTAAAGGGAGATTTGAGCCTGGTAGGTCCCAGGCCTTTGCCTGAGTCGGAGCTGGGTTTAGTAGGGGGCGAGAAGAAGCTAGCCCAGATTGTTATGATACGCCCAGGTATTACAGGGCTTTGGCAGGTATCGGGTAGGAGTGAGCTAGAGTACGCCGACAGGACCAAGCTTAATTTGTTCTATATCGAGAACTGGACGGTTTGGATGGATATCAATATATTAGCAAAGACTGCTTGGCAGGTGGTGTTTGGGCGTAATGGAGTATAAGCACCAGCTGTCTGGCCTGAAGGTTGCGATAGTGCATGACTGGCTAATAGGCCTAGGTGGTGGAGAGCGAGTTGTGGAGAGCTTAACTAAGCTCTTTCCCCAGGCTGAATTATATACGAGTGTGTATAACCCAGATAAAATTAAAATTTTCAAAAAACATCAGGTGCATACTACTTTTTTACAGAACTGGCCACTAGCAAAGTCCAAACATCAATTGTTTGCAGGGTTAAGGCCACTGGCTTTTGAAAGCCTAGATTTAAGTGATTATGATTTAGTGATATCGAGCTGTAGTGCTGAGTCAAAAGGAGTTATTACCCCTACTGAGACCCTACATATAAGCTACATCTACACCCCAGTACGATACTACTGGGGTGGCTATTACGACTATCTTGCCCAGCCGGGGCTAGGGGTGCTCAATCCTTTAGTAAGGCTCGTATTGCCCGTTATGATTAAAAAATTACGGAACTGGGATTATGCTGCAGCCCAACGCCCCGACTATCTAGTAGCAATCTCAAAGACTGTATCGTTAAGAATAAATAAATATTATGACAGAGCGAGTAAAGTCATTACCCCTCCTGTAAGTATTGATAGGTTTACTTCAAAGCCCCAGGCTAGTAAGCCGTATTATCTGGTAGTTTCTAGGCTAGTTCCTTATAAGAGAGTGGATTTGGCCATCGAAGCCTGCAATGAGTTGGGGCTGGATTTAGTTGTGGCAGGTCGGGGGCCAGAGTCTAAACGGCTTAAAAAAATGGCTGGCAAGACTATCAAATTTATTGATAATCCATCTGATAAGGATATTGAGCGGCTCTATGGGGAGGCTAAGGCTCTTATATTCTCCGCAGAAGAAGACTTTGGTATTACACCTGTTGAAGCGATGGCGTCAGGCACCCCTGTGATTTGTTACGGTAAGGGAGGAGCTACCGAGACGGTAATAGATGGGGTTACAGGAGTGTATCATCCCGTACAAACCGCTCAGAGCCTCATCACAGCCATCCAGAAGTTTAATACCTTGAGCCTTTATAAAGCTGATATGCAAAAGAGAGCCGAGGATTTTTCTGAGCAACGATTTATTGATGAGTTCGGAGGGTTTGTATTTGAGAAAATCAGTAACATTTAGCAGACTCGCCAAAACGGTAGCCGTAAGTGCTATTATATTCGCGTTGTATTTTATCATAGTTAATTCGCAGGGAATCATTAATAAAGTTGTGAATAAAACAACGAAAATTAACGATTATAAGATTGTGACTGAGAATTTGTTAGGGGTAAATAGTAGTAAAAATATTTTAATCTTATTTATGAATAACTCCGAGGCACGGCACGGCGGGGGGTTTATTGGAACAATTGGCTATGTTAATATAGACAAGGGCAAAGTTACGCCTGAGCCGGTTCGATCGGTGTATTATTATGATTACAAATTTGCCGAAGTAGATTATCGTGAAACTGACCCGAACAATGGCAGTAGCGTGTTATACAATTTAAGAGATAGCGGAATTAATCTTGATTGGCCTACTAATGCCAAGAGAGCCAAGAATGTTTTTGAGCTTGAATCAGGCAAGTCGGTGGACATAGTAATAGGCTTAACGCCTGATATATTGAAGTATTTAATCACAGCTACTGGTCCAATTAGGCTTAATGACTATAATTTGACGATTACTGCCGATAATATCACCGAGTCTCTCCAGCAAGAGATTGAGTTTGGGCAGGATAAAGTGGACAGGAAAGACCCCAAGACAGTCCTTACTAGTGTTGGTAATGAGCTCATTGGTAGGCTTAGCAAGAAAAGTGTTGGAGAGCTAGCTAGCCTGGCAGGAGGTATTGGGGATCTTCTAGCTAGCCGACAAATCCTAATTTATACTGGTAGCTACGAATTATCCAGGAGCCTTACTAATCTAGCCTATGACGGATCTATGGTTGGATTTGGAGCAGATTACTTTTTGCTATCGGAGAGCAATTATAGCGTGGATAAAAGTAACGCCTTTATAGAAAGAAAACTTGAGCGATCCATAGCTATCTCCCCCGATGGGAGTATTAATATTACTGTTAAGATTATTCGTACCCAGACGCTAGTACAGTCATATGAATACGTAGATCCGGTAAATAAGGGCCTAACTTATCTAGTAAAACCTAATAAAAGTAGTATGAAATTTGCCCTGCCTGCTAACTCAAAGCTAGATACAGCCAATGCCACCGTGGCTATCAGCTCTGATGGTAAGGAGCACGGCTATGATATATATAGCTTTAATAGCGAGCTAGACCCATTAGTGTCATCTGAATATAGCTTTAGCTATCGTCTGCCTTATAGGCTCACCACATCTGGGCTGATAGCTTATAATAGCTATATCCAAATCCAGAATGGGGGCTGGCCATACCAGCTCCATAATGTCGTAAAAACTCCCAAGGACTGGCAGCTTAATGCTTCTAATAAGAATGATTTGATATCCACTGACGCTGGAGTTGTGTATAATAAAAAAGTAGACAGGGATTTACTGATGAGTTTGATATATGCCAAAAACTAATACCAAGGTAGTTATAGAGCTAGCTAACCTCTCGAAGCGTTACGATGATGATGCTGGTATTTATGATGCCCTTAAAAGCGTATATCTAGTAATTAAGGAAGGGGAGTTTTTGGCTATTATGGGTCCATCTGGATCTGGTAAGTCAACACTAATGAATATTATTGGGTTGCTGGACAGGCCAAGCAAGGGTGATTATACCCTAGATGGGGTGGATACTAATCTATTAAATCATAAAGAGCTAGCTGGGCTGCGTCGTGACAAGATAGGATTTATATTCCAGGTATTTAATTTACTACCTCGCTTAACTATATTACAAAATGTGGAGATGCCACTAGTTTATAAAAGAGTGCCGGCCAAAGTGCGTAAAAAACGAGTTGAGGAAGTGCTTTCGATGGTCGGTATTCTAGATAAGATTAATAATCGCCCCAATAGAATAAGTGGTGGGCAGGCTCAAAGAGCAGCCATAGCTAGAGCCCTTGTAAATAACCCAAGTATAATTTTAGCAGATGAGCCTACAGGTAATCTTGACACGAAAACAGGCGCCGAAATAATGGAATTGCTAAAACATCTCAATAAAAAAGGCGTAACTATTGTAGTAGTCACCCATAATCCCGAAGTCAGTGCCTATGCCGACAGAACTGTTGTAGTCAGAGATGGACATTTGAAAATAACGGAGGTTAAGTAATGATTTGGCAAGATATCAAAACAGCTCTGCAGTCTATTAGATCTGCCAAAATGCGCTCTTTTTTGACTGCACTAGGGGTAGCTATAGGTGTCTTCGCGGTATTGGTGATGGTAGGTGTTGGCGATGGCGTTAAGGCCCAGGTAGGTGGTCAGGTTTCTAGCCTTGGCACTAATGTATTAACTATTGCATCAGGTAAGATTGGACAGTCTAGCACAGCGCGAAATGGCCAGCAACAGAGGTCAGCTGGTATTAGCCTTGGTAGTAGCCTAGGAGCTAGCACGCTCACCCAGCAAGATGCCCAAACAGCTCGACAAACAAGCGATGTTGTAGATGTAGCAACATTAAGTATTATTTCATCTTCTATTACTAGGGGCACACTCAATAGTAGCACTGCTTTTGTGACTGCTACTGACTCGAGTTATTTTAGTATTCGTAGCACCAAGCTAGCTAATGGCAACTTCTTTACCAATGAAGATAATAAAAACTCTAGCTATGTGGCAGTTATTGGCTCAGCTACAAAGGACAATGTTTTTGGCGATCAAGACCCTATCGGTAAAACCATCACGATGAGAGGCAAGGAATTTAAAATTATCGGAGTAACTGCTAAGGTTGATGGTGGCCTTAGCTTTGGGGCAGCCTCTGACGATATTGTGTATATCCCAACTAACACCGCCACAGAGTTGATTGGTAAAAATGATATTTATAGAATTATTGTGCAGGTTAATGACGCTGGAAATGTAGCTTCCGTAAAGAGCTCGCTAGACCAGTCTATTAAAGCAAATCACATGGGCAGTGATGACTTTAGTGTGCTATCGCAGGAAGAATTGCTTGGAGCCTTTGATAGTATTTTGAATATTCTTACTACTTTTGTGGTGGCGATAGCTGCTATTAGCCTGATAGTAGGTGGGATAGGGATTATGAATATTATGCTGGTAACTGTGACAGAACGGACCAGGGAGATTGGTATTCGCAAGGCCCTAGGCGCTACTTTTGGGGATATTATGGGCCAATTTATGACAGAATCAATTATAATTTCACTCATTGGCGGGCTACTAGGGCTAGGCTTATCCTATATAGCAGGGTTTGTTATTAAAAGGCTAACTGGTATCACGCCCATATATAGCATTAAAGCTCTTTTGGTAGCGATAGGCGTTAGTTTGTTTGTCGGAGTAGTGTTTGGAACAGCCCCAGCCCTAAAAGCTGCTAAAAAGAGTCCTATCCAGGCGCTCAAGTCTCTGTAAGTTCATCAGTATTAAAAAAGACCCTTCTGGCAACAAGCAAGGGTCTTTTTTAATGAATATTTACTTGGCTAGCTTGACTATTTCGCTAAAGGCTTTAGGTTGGCTTACAGCTAGCTCGGCTAGGACTTTACGATTGAGACCAATATTTGCTTTCTTGAGCCCAGCTATTAGGCTAGAGTAGCTCATGCCGTTTTGTTTAGCAGCAGCTGAAATTCTTGTAATCCATAAGCTTCTAAAGTCGCGCTTTTTGTTGCGTCTATCGCGGTACTGATAGCTTAGAGCCTTAATTACGGCTTCATTGGCCTTACGATAAGAGCTTCTGCGGATTTTAGAGTAACCCTTGGTTAGTTTTATAATTTTCTTATGTCTTTTGTGGGTGCTTACGCCTCTTTTAACTCTCATATTAGATTCCTAGGGCTTTTTTAATATTTTTTACATCAGATGTCGAAGCAGGGTGCTCGATACTATAAGCTCGCTTACGGGATGCGGACTTAATGGTTTTGCGGTGCCCACGGGTAGCCTTGCGGCGCATAATTTTGCCGGTGGCGGTAATTTTGAATCTTTTAGCTGTTGTTTTACTAGTCTTTATCTTTGGCATTGTCTTTGTCCTTGTCCTTGTCCTTTACTTCTGGTAGTTTGGGCTTAATGACCGCTTGTTTGGCTAGATTTATCACTAGGGACATATCGCGGCCTGTCATTATTGGGTTTTGTTCGATTATTGCTATATCTGACAAGCCTTCAAAAAACTTCATCAGTACAGCCTGCCCAATATCGGGGCGAGCCATCTCGCGACCCTTGAATCTGGCGGTTAGTTTAACTTTATTGCCAGCCTCGAGGAACTTAATGGTGGCTCTCTGCTTTACTTCGATGTCGTGCTGGCCTATCTTAAGGCCCATCCGAACTTGCTTGACCTCGATATTGCGCTGCTTTTTACGGTTCTTGGCATCCTGCTTGGCTTGCTCGTATTGGTACTTACCCCAATCTAGTAGCTTACACACAGGTGGATCCGCATCAGGAGATATTTCTGCTAAATCATAGCCTTGATCTTTGGCGATATTTAATGCCTCGGATATTGGCACAACCCCAATCTGTTTCGATTCAGCATCGAGTAGTCTAACGGTAGATGCCGATATCTGATGATTAAGACGAAGTCGTTTTTTTATTGATATATCTCCATAAAAGCTCCGAATAATATTAACATGAAAGCTGTTGCTTGACAAGTCCGAGAGCGAGCTAAAAGGGTTACTCGTCCCGTTTGCTAGCTTTTTGGGAAACGAGCCGTATCTTTTTGCTCGTTTTTCCTATATAAAAACTATTTTTGTATTCTCGGTTGAGATTGTCGGTGATTTTGGTATTAGCCTCGATGAGGTAGGATTTGCCATAGAGGCTAGTGAGCTGCTTATTAACATTAGTATTTGGCGAAGATATCCGGCGAATTAGCCCGCCTAATAAATCATTGGATTGGGGGGGTTTATTATCTGATACTGAAGTAGCACTAAGGTGTATTGGTTTTGTGATTTGGAAGCTATCAAGGGTGTTGTTTTGGAATTCTAGCTGGCAAATAGGCAGATGAATATCTAAAACTTCGTCAACGGTTACGAGTATTGGCTTTGGCTTACTACTTGGTCCAAAGGTGAGTGAAATATTATCAAGAAAGTACCTAGATCCTATTGAATACACGGTTGTTTCTTTAATACGCCTATGGGCTAGTGCCTCTATCTGTTGTTGCCAGTCGTGGGAGATTATTTTAGGGCCCTTTTTGAACTTATTTATGTCTAAAAACCCAATAGCTATGCCACTATCAACTAGGCCTGCTTGCCCGATAAGAGTTTCAAAGTCCTGTTTATTGCCAATCATTACTAAGGTGTTGGTGCTAGATTTGCTAATAGTGGAGAGTATGCTAATGAGCTTAGCCTCCGATTCAAAACTCTTAATTTCGGCAGCAATGTGATTCCTTGTGAGCTCATCTACTATCTTAACGGTAGTATCATCATCGAGTAGGGTATTGGTATTTTTAAGATATAAATACATTGCTATGAGGACCCCGCAGTAAGATCTGCCTTGAGTAGTGCTCCACTATCAACACTGATATTTTTTGATACGGCCGAGCCTATTAGCTGGCCACAGCCAGATATCACTATACTTTCCGTTGCGTTAATCTCTGCCTTTGCCTGGCCTTCTAGGATTACTGAGCGAGCCTTAATGGCACCCCTAAAGATAGCATTTTTGCCTAGTTCAACTACACCTTCTGTAGATATTTCTCCTGTAAATTTGCCATCAATATATACATCTTCATCAGTATTTATTTGCCCATTTGCTTCGATTTCTGGCCCAATGTAGAAGCCTGAGTACGCCACTAGCTCCGATATATGTCCTTTTTGGCTCTTTCTAAACATTGGTTATTTTTTCCTATGCTCGGAAGCCTGGCTAATAGCGCGGTCTTCTTCTTGAGAGGTATTATGTGTTGATTTACCCTCAAATACATCCTTTGCATAGACTCTTGTACCCGAGCGGGCATGAACTGCTGATATAACAAATCCACTATTGGTATTATCAAGTAGTGCCAAGCAAAAGCTTTGGTCTCCGCCCGTATCCCCAAAGGGGTTATACCGTACTAGGCCTGTCCTAGAAAAAGCTAATCGCTGAGTCTTGTGAAGTTTTGCGACAAACCCAGCCAGCTCATCTAATTGTGATAATGAGCTATCTACGCTAGCAGTATATTTTTTGAGAGCTACTTCTATTTGCTTGGCGTCAGCCCCTTTAAGGAATTGCCCATACTTTTTTTTGAGAAGAATTTGTTGCCATAAAGTATAGCCTGCTAGTGAGCTGGTGATAAATAAAAGTAGTAATAATATGAATTCCATAATATATAATTCTTTGATTATATTGTATTATAGATTGGTATAGAGAGCTTGGCAAATTGGGGCAAGGGGACTACAATGTATCTAAACAGGAGACTGCAAAGTAATGGCAAAACGCAAGAAACGTCACAAACACAGTAAGTATACCAAAAAATTACGTAAGCAAAATAGTAGTGTAGTAAAAAATACAACTAATGGTAATAAGCCCTCTACTATTTCTAAAATAGAGGCTAAAGAGCCTAAAAAAATAGAAAATACGCCAGTGACGAATACTCAGAATAAGCTGGTAATATCAGATGTAAGGTTTAGCTTACTATTGCTGGGCATAATTATTATGGCATTTATTGCGATTGCCTTACTGATGTCCAATCTGGGTGTGGCTAACTCTGTTTATGGCTTCATCAAAATAAATAATTAATAGCCTAGTGCCTATATTGTAGGGCCTCGGCAATATGTTTTGACTCAATAGTGCTTGTACTATCAAGATCGGCGATGGTACGCCCGACTTTTAATATTCTCATATATGCTCTAGCCGAGAGCTTTAGGTTGTTAATGGCTTGGTCTAGCAGAGCAATAGCTTGCTCATCTAACTGACAGAATTTTTTTATTTGTTTATTACTCATTTCGTTATTGGTATTTATTGCCTCATCTGCGAACCTAGTGGATTGAAGTTTGCGGGCTTTGAGTACTCTTTTGCGAACATCTGAGGTGGATTCAGCAGAGCTGGCCTCTAGTAGCTGGGATTTTTTGACCCTTTCAACATTAACTACTAGATCTAGCCTATCTAGCAGGGGCCCTGAAACCTTGCTAGAGTAGCGCTGAACCTGTGATGGAGTACAGCTACAGTTCACATCCTGGTCGCCAGCATAGCCACAAGGGCAGGGGTTCTGGGCTGCTACCAATAGGAACTTAGCAGGGTAGCACTGCGAAGAGGTCGCTCGAGATATAGTGACCTTACCCTCTTCTAGGGGCTGCCTTAACACCTCTAGTGTGTTCCTGCTAAACTCTGGAAGCTCATCTAGGAATAGTACGCCTCTGTGGGCCATGCTTATTTCGCCTGGTTTTGGCCACTGCCCACCACCAATTAGAGCGATATTGCTGGCTGTGTGGTGGGGGCTCCTGTATGGTCTAGTGGTCATAATTTCTTCGCTTGATTGACCAGAAATACTGTGTATTTTAGTAATTTCAAGGACCTCAGAGTAGTCTGGTGGAGGCAGTAGGCCTACCAGAGCTTTAGCTAGCATTGATTTGCCAGATCCAGGAGGGCCGCTCATAAGTATATTATGATTACCACTAGCTGATATTTCGATTGCTCGCTTGGCTTGTTGCTGGCCATAAACCTCCGATAGATTTATCTCGGCGATGGCTTGTGATGAGCTAACTCTAGTTGGTAGTAGGGGAGTTATGAGCTTTTCGCCAATAAGGTGCTGATATAGCTCAAATAATGATTTGACGGGATAAACATTAATACCCCTAACTAGAGCGGCCTGGCTAGCCACCTCGGCAGAGATGTAGAGGTCGGTGATGTGATTGTCCTGGCAGGCCTGAGCAGCAGCTAGGGCGCCAGGAATTGCTCTAGTCGTACCATCTAGCCCTAACTCGCCAAGAAAGCCGGTAGAGCCAGCAACAGTACTTATCTGCTTACTTGACCACAGCAGGCTAACGGCCATAGCTAAATCAAAGCAAGAGCCATTTTTGGGTAGGTTGGCAGGGGCTAGATTGATAGTAATCCTCCTGGGCGGAAGATTAAGATTAGAATTCTTGATAGCAGAGCGGACTCTTTCTTTGGCCTCCTCGACAGCCTTACTGACTAAGCCAATAATAATAAAGCTCGGCAATCCATTGCTCATATCTGTTTCCACTTCTATTAAATTGCATTCTAGGCCGATATTTGAAATGGTATTTACTTTAGCTAACATAATTTAACCCCCTTTGTTCTATACCATATTATACAAACAAAAACCGAAAAGCAAGTGTAATCAAAATAAAAGCCCTCCTCACTTGATGAAATGAGAAGGGCAGGGGGCTATTTGATGATTGATTATTGCCTGACTGGTGGAGGCTTGGCGCCTAAATCAATTTGATGGTATGAGGATTTTTATTTATGTGTACACATAACTTATGCCATGATGGCTGGAGTGGGTGCCCATCTCCATAAGAACATTTTCTGCAAACGGGCTCATCTGTAGCCAGGTTTGTACCCTTCCTGGGTTTTTACATCACTACGGGCGCATAATGATAACCAGAGCTCCGCGAGAGCTAGGATGGGTATATTATAACACCTAAAGCTGTGATTTACGGTCGGTGCTTTTGTACCAGCTAGCGGCTGATTCTGGAGGTACGGTGTTTATAATCATCCCTGTGGCTACTTCAAAGCCACCCCATATACTGCTTCTACCATAGATCTTAATTATGCATCGGTAGTGCGGGCTTACGCCATTCTCAATAAAAAAGTTATAGCTGATTTGGGCGTCGGTAAGCTTGGAGGTGAGATATTTTAAATGTTTAGAGCATGCTTTAATCTGGGCTTTATTAAACTCACTAAAGCTAGTGGCGTGTTGCTTGGGAATCAGCCAGACCTCAAAAGGGTATTGAGAGGCATAGGGGCAAATAGCAATAAAATGTTGGTCTTCGGCAACCACTCGCTTCTTATGGGTTTTCTCGAAGTGGATAATGTCTTCTATGGGCTCTTTCTTCTTGTCCATAAAGTATTCTTCAATATGCTTGGAGTGCTCCATAAAGCGCTTGGGTACTATTGGCAGGGCGAATATCTGGCTGTGGGCGTGGGCCAAGCTAGCCCCAGCTTCAAAGCCATCATTTCTAAAAATTAAGACATAGGCAATATTATTGAGCGCAAGTAGCTTGGTAATTCTAGCTTGGTAAGCATTTAATACATTTTCTATCTGTGCGATTGGCAGAGAGGCAAAAGATTTATTGGCCAGGGGAGTATCTAGGACTAGCTCCTGCTTGCCATAGGCCTTGGGATTATTGGTGGTTAGTGCCGAAAATCTGTTCTCTACCACCTTCACAAGCCAGTGGTGGTCTTGGGTTATACTATAAACTTCCTTTTCAAGATCTATCCTAGGGCTATCAGCAGTCTCGATCAGCGGGTGGCGGTTCCTTTTAGTGTCATAGTGGCGTTTCCCCCTGCCGGGAGATATAATGACATATTCATCAAACAGGTAGTCACGTCTTATCTCTGTTTCAATACCATTAATTTCTAGCAATAGGGGCTTGCATTGCCAAGCATCGCTAGGGCTAATTACTTCTGTGCTGATTTCACAGACTACATAGTCATTAAAAGAATCATTAAATGCAGTTTTTGACGTTTTTGGGGGACGCAGGGGAGCTTTATGAAAATTGCGCGCTGACTTGAATTTTGCATCATCTGTATTCATAGTTCTTATGTTAGCAAGATTTAGGTTCTTATACTATATATTCTAGAGAAGTTCTAGGTAGAGCTTAATGAGTTTTTGGGTTTGCTTTTGGATGGATATCTGAAGAACTAGCTGCTTGGCCTTAGCACCATAATGCTTGGCAAGTTGGGGGCTATGAATAAGTTTTAGGCAGGCCTTACTAAAGCTTACTGGGGTATTTTTAGACATTATACCGGTGATTTTATCTTGGGCTAGAGGGGATATTTGATCATCTAAAAATACCACAGGCAATGATTCAATGGCAGCCTCGTTTAGCACTAGACCCTGGGTGTCAGTAGTGGATGCAAAGCAGAATATATCAGCAGCCTTTAGGCATTTATATACTTTTTCTCTACCAAGCACCCCAGCAAATATTACGCTATTACTCACGCCTTGGCGCTCGGTAAGCTCAACTAGTTCCTGGTGGTATGGGCCATCTCCAACAATTAATAGTTTGGTGGTGGGGCTTGGCTTGAGTATTCTAGGCATACTGCTAATTATTAGCTGGATATTCTTTTCTTTACCAAGCCTGCCAACGAATATTAGCAGTGGTGCGTTATCAGTAATCCCAAAGAAATCCCTCGGCTCAAAGTCACTGGTTATCTTTGACTCCGCTGGGTCAATACCGGTAGGTAGGATATGAACATTATCGAGCTTGCCGTATTCCTTCAGAGAATCTTTCATTTTCTGTGATGGTACTATCACAAGATTACAGTTTTTATAAAACAGCCCAACGCTTTCTAGGATTAAATTACGATTCCATTTTTTAAGTGATTTATTGGGCTTGAGGCTTGGCAAAAGCTCTTTATATTTATCAGGTGTTTTCATTAGTGCAGGAGTGATTACTATACCCATTAGAATCCCTACCATAATTTTTTTATAAACATAAATGTACTGGGCAATGTCGGTGTGGTGGGTAACCACGATTGGAATATCACTCTCCTTAGCGATTCGCATACCCAAGATACCTATTTGAGCTGGGGTTTGGATATGAATAATATCAAGATTGTATGATCGAACTTTTCTGATAATGGCCGGCGTAAAAGGTATCGTGTCACGGTGGTGCTCATACCAGATACTCGGAAATGACCTAAAGCGGACTATGTAGCTGGGTTCTTTTTTGGACCTTAGGGGAGAGTCTGGGCAAAATATTATTACTTCGTGGCCCTGGCGAATAAGCTCGCGCGCAAACAAATTGGTGGATACGGCCACACCATCTACTTGGGGGTAGAATCTATCTGTAAAAAAGCCAATTTTCATTTCTTTTTACCTAAGTAGCTTAGGTATATTTTCTTTATTTTTTTCATTACTGTCCTGGTGTCATAGGCCAAGACAATATGCTCGGCCCGCTTTTGAGCCTGCAGGTAGTAAGTCTTGTCGGTTGATAGCTTTTTAATGACTTTCTCGAAGCCTTCATCGCTGGCGGCTTCCTCGTACCAGTTCTTAAATGTTATATGGTATTGCTCGTTGTCGCGCAATAGCACGGGTAGCCCAGCAGCAGCACCTTCGATTATTACAATCCCAAAAGTCTCTTGCTCTGACGGTAGGAAGAATAGGTCTGAGGCTTGGTAGTAGGCAAAAACATCCTTGTGTTCTATAACCCCTGTAAAATGAACATTTGGCGGGGCATTTTCCATTAATTTTTGCATTTGGGAATAGTTTGCAGCAGCGTGTTTAAAGGGAATGCCCCCAACCCAAATAAACTCCATTTCAGGTAGCTTCTTGGCGCAGGCCATAAAGCTATCAACTCGCTTACGAGGCTGTACTTGCCCATTACAGACCACCACGAATTTGTCTTTGCCTATACCCAGTAGCTTTCTTGCGGCTGCTTTTTTATCTGGAGAATTGGTAAAGTCGGATGTTTCGATCATATTCGGCACCACATAGGTTGGCTTAGTAACATTCATTTTTTTGAGCTGGTCCTGGACTTCATGGCTTACAGCAAACACACCATCGGCACGATTATAAAACCATCTGAGATACATTTTTGCCAATGGGTACCAATATTTTGCGCCAACCAAGCTTCCAATAAATGAATCTGGAACCACATGAGCTGAGACAAATATTAGGCTTCCCCTGGAGAGCAGGAATCGTAGGCCATACAGCCCAACGGTATGAATATGGATAATGTCTGCCTTGAAGTTTTTTTGATTGGTATGAACCTCAAACTCTGGAGAATACTTTTTGAGTCCTGCCAAATGCTCGGTGTAGGCAGTATGTACGCCATGGCCCTGTACGCTAAAGGCGCTATCAGATATTACATTGATGGTGTAGGTTTTTTTCATAACAAACTTACTTTAGTCTATTATTACATTATTTCCACAATAAGGCACTACATAACGCTATATACTTTTTATTTTGAGATATATAAAAACGGCGGCCATTTAATCCCACTAGAATACTTTTGAAAAGTTGGCCGTGCCGTTATGATAAGCCGCTGGATAGCTAGTGAAGGTTGATATAAATTTGCTATGATAGTGGTAGAATTATATGGAGTATACTTTTATTTATGTACAAGACACTTTTAACCAATCGTAATTTCTTAAAAATCTGGCTGGCCCAGCTGTTTTCACAGCTAGCCGCCAATTTGTTAAATTTTGCTTTGATTATTAGAGTGTTTGAGCTATCAGCCACCACCCAATATGCCAATATAGCAGTTAGCTTGCTAATACTGGCATTTGGAGTACCATCCATAATATTTGCGGTTTTGGCTGGGGCTTATGTGGATCACCTAGACCGCAAAAAGGTACTAGTAGTAACTAATATAGTTAGGGCTGTACTGGTGTTATTCTTTTTATTGTTTGAGACCAATCTTATATTTGTCTATCTTACGGTCTTTGCTATCTCAATATTTTCGCAGTTCTTCACTCCGGCCGAGGCGGCTGCATTGCCTCGTCTTGTCAAAAAAACCGAGCTCGTAGCAGCCAATTCGCTGTTCTTACTTACGCTGTATAGCTCTTTTATTATGGGCTATAGCCTGGCTGGCCCAATTATTTCTACTTGGGGGCCTAATTCGGTATATTGGGTGACATCATTGGCGTTTGTTGTATCGGCACTACTAAGTTCTGGTCTGCCAAGGCTTAGTGCCATGCAGAAAGGTTTGGATTTTGCTAGTATCAATCATCAGGTGTTTATTACTATTCGGCAAACCACTAACAAAATATGGCGCACTCCGGGCTTGCTATTCCCCATAGGCAATCTTGCTATTGGGCAGATGATGGTCGGTATTATAGCTGTAGTTGCCCCTGGGTTAGCGGTGGTACTCTACCATCAGAGCCTAGCAAATGTTAGCTATAAGCTGATAGTGCCAGCCGCTGCTGGTATGGTGGTGGGTGCGATATTGGTTGGGCAGGTATTTCGTAATACCCATAAAGCCAAGCTTATTAATGCTGGTATAATTTTGTCAGTCACATCCCTTGTGGGGATGGGGCTAGTAGGTAGTTTGAGTGGCCTGCCTTTCTACACCTACATAGTAGTAGCACTAGCTTTTGGGCTAGGCTTTGCCAACGCCTTGGTGGGAGTCTCGGCTCAGACACTACTTCAGCTACATTCCTCTGATGAGGAGCGGGGGAAGATATTTGGCACACTCAATATGATGATGAATTTAGCTGCTTCACTACCTGTGCTACTAGCTGGCATAACGGCTGACCTTATAAGCCCAGGGTCAGTGATGATATTTGCCGGAGTTATGATAGGAGTTTTTGGATTATATCAGTTCAGGACACTTAAAAAGCACCAGCTCGTAGATATCTAAAAGCACTAGCATAATATAAGTAAATATGGTATAATTTTTGTTATGGGGCTGACAAGCTTCGACGTTGAATCTTGAAATATAATTGCGAGTCGGGTTGAGAATACACGTTAGCTGTTCTCACAACTACAAATGCAAAATCGTTTGTATCGCGAATTAGTAATGCTTTTGCACCAAAATTCGCACCAGCTTTTGCTTAATTGTCATTAGCCGTCGATCTTTTGATATCTAGTAAAAAAGATATCGGCGCCATTTACTAGGTTGCTACAACATTTCTTGCTAGGTGTTGGATAAGACTGTAATAGCTCGTAAGTGCCTGATAGCTTTGGTTGGTTTTGATTTATCAGGACCTTGTCAAACAATTTTAAGCCAAATACACTCGTAGATATTATATAGATAGTTTGGCGGACGTGGGTGCGATTCCCACCAGCTCCACCAAAAGGGACTTTCGTGATTCGCTGCAGGGCGAAACGGAGGTCTTTTTTGATGGGCTTTTAATTATCAGTATTGCTATTTAGCTATCCCAGTAGCTGTGCTTGCCAGAAGCTAAGCAAATTATGTGTTGAATAAAAAAATACCCAGTCAGAAAAATATTGAGGCTAGGTATTTTTAAAACGCCCTAAAAGAAACAGGCTAGCGTAGGCCCTGGGCACTCGCTAACCTGTTAGGTAGACTTTGTTTTTGTTTTTGAGTAATTTATGTGTGCAGCACTGATACTATAATAACGCTTACGGTATGGTGCTGTCAACAACTTTTTAAAAGTTTTTTTAACTTTCTTTACAATCTTTTATTTAATGTACTCACCATTACGGGCGGCACTGTTTTGCGCTAGGAGTTGGGTGAATTTAGCTTGAGCTTTTTTGGTGTTAATAGATTTGCCTTTCCAGATACGGATAACAGGATCCTGGACGGCTCTAGAGTAGCTGTAGGTAATGGGCCAGGGCTGTTTGCCAGATAAGCCAATGGCATTTAGATTGGCACTGGCTTGCTCGGGAGCCTGCCCACCAGATAAGAACACTATGCCTCCTACGGCACTAGGGACGCTTTGGCCTAGCACCTGAAGGGTGTGATGAGCTACTTCGGTGGGGGTGCTTTGGCTTGATTTAGTACCCGCTAGCACCATACTAGTTTTTAGTATCAAACCTGATAAATTAACCTTTAGAGCCGATAGTTCCTCAAATAAAATCTTTAGAACAGTACTGGTGGTTTGGGCAGAGTCAATAATGCTGTGGTCGCCCTCGTATAATACTTCAGGCTCTACAATCGGTATCATCCTCGCGGACTGCACTAGGCTAGCATAGCGAGCCATAATTAAGAGGTTAGCGCGAATAGCAGGTAGGGTGGGGAGATTAGCATTTATACTAAAAGCACTCCGCCATTTAGTAAAGCGAGCCCCCATAGCATAGTATTCGGCCAGCCTTTCGGCTAGTCCATCGAGCCCTTCAGTAATAGTTTCTGGGTCAAAATTGTCCATTAGCACTAGGCCTTTATCTACTTTTATACCTGGTAATATGCCATTTTGTGTTAATGCCTTACCAAAGCTTGTCCCATCATCACTAGTCTGCCTAATGGTCTCATCATAGAGAATAACGCCGGATATATAATGGCTAACATTGGGCGACATACACAATAATTGCCTCCAAAGGCGCCTAGACTCAACTGTGCAGTCAATATTGAGTGCATCAAAGCGCTTACAGCACGACTTGGTGCTTTCATCGGCTGCCAGCAGACCCTTAGGGTCTGCCATTAACTGTATAACAATAGAGGAAAGGGATGGCTCCATATATTAAGCATAAGATGTTTGGAGATATGATGCAAGACAAGTAACTTTAAGTAAGCTAACTTGGGCTACATTTTGTATGTTCTATGGCACATTAAATATGTGTTCGTTAGGTAGCTCTAGCAGGTTGCAGGTAGTTATTTTAATGTATGGATGCTTTATCTAGGGGTGTCTAGGCGAGCATCTTTGAGCATAGTCTGACGCTTCTTGGATTCGCGTTTGTCGTGGAGTTTCTTGCCCCGAGCAAGAGCTATTTCGAGTTTCACCCTACTACGAACAATACCAATCGCCGTAGGAACTACGCTAAGGTGCCCAGAGCGAGCGTCCTCAATGAGTCTTTCAATTTCGCGCCTGTGCAATAGTAGCTTCCTGTCTGCCACGGGGTCATAGCTATCCTTATTAGCGGAGTGCTTATAGGGGCTAATATGGGCATTTACCAGATAGGCCTCGCCAGATTTGAAGCTAATATAGCTTGCTTTTAAGTCAATATGCCCAGCCTTGACACTCTTCACCTCAGATCCTGACAGCACTAAGCCAGCCTCAAATCTATCTTTGAGTTCATAATCGTGTCTGGCTCTGCGGTTAGTTGCTAGTATCTTCATAGCCCTATTATAGCTTAAACAGGCCTTAAGTAGGATATAATAGCAAGCATTATGAACTATCCTAGAGATATTTTTGCAAAAGCCTTGGTGGAGGCATTGTCGGCAAGCTTCAAATCACTCAGTGAATCTGATATAGCTCAAAGTATTAGCAACTGTGATTATCAGTTTGGTGATTACAGCACCAATATCGCCTTTAAGCTATCAAAGATCGAAGGAATCAAGCCTTCCGAGGTGGCCGAGAAGGTATTAAAGGAGCTCAAGGGTAATAAAGTCATTGAAAAGTCAGAGTTTTTGGAGCCAGGATTTATCAATATTACGCTTGCTAGCCAGGTGTGGAGTGAGTATTTGTTAGCCATTAGCCAGCAATTCGGACAATCCAAGCTTGGTAAGGGTAAATCCATTCAAATTGAGTTTATATCTGGAAATCCTACTGGCCCCTTGGTAGTTACAAATGCCTGGCAGGGCTATTATGGAGATATATTGGCTAATGTATATGCCTCTCAGGGCTATAAGGTAGCTAGGGAATACTACCTTAATGATGGGGGGAATCAAATAGTTGCCCTTGGCCAAGCAGTCCAGCAGTCGCTTGGTGTAAAATTTGACGGCGAGCTATCTCAGAACCTTTATAGAGGTGAGTATATTGACAATATAGCTGTGTTAATTACAACAGAATATGGTAGTGTTAGTCTGGTAACGAGTGCCAAACCAATACTAATTGGCCAAAAGGCAGCCAAGCTAGTACTAACCAAATATATCCTGCCAGACCTAGATAGATTAGGGGTTAAATTTGATTCAATGTACTCCGAGTCACAGCCAGACATTCCCAAAACCCTCAAAAGACTTGATGAGGCAGGCTTAAGTAAGGCCAAGGAAGGCGCATTATGGCTAGATGGTGGCAGGGTTGGCCTGAATCAAGATGAAGTGCTGGTAAGGTCATACGATAATGAGTATACCTACTTCTTAAAGGACATCGCCTACCAGCTAGAAAGGCTAGAAGAGAGGGGATTTGACCAGACTATTACTATTGTTGGACCCGATCATCACGGTCAGGCCATAAGACTAATAAATACACTTCGTGCACTGGGCCATACTAGCTTCAAGGAGCTATCAACTCAAACCATAAGGCTTATCAAAGGCGGCAAAGAGTTTAAAATGAGCAAGCGAAAGGGGAATTACGTATTGCTTGACGACTTCCTGGACTCCGTACCAACCGAGGCAGCGAGGTTTTATTTTGCTATGCGCGATACCAATACTCATATGGACTTTGATATTAATCTAGTTACAGAACATTCCTCAAAAAACCCAGTGTATTATGCGCTCTACGCCTATGCCAGAGCCTGCTCCATACAAGTCAAGGCCTCAGAGGAAGGATTACCAGTGGCAACATCATTAGATGGCTATAAGCTAACCAAGCCGGAGCTAAAATTAGCCCTAGAGCTATCCAAAATACCTACAATCCTGACAGATATTACAGCCAGCCAAAAAGTGCATCATTTGCTCTATCAGGTTACAGAGGTAGCCAGGGCCTTTCATGAGTACTACGAGCAAGAAAGAATACTAAGCTCACCTGATAGCTCCCAAAAGCTCATGGTAATTGCTCAATTCAAGCTAGCATACCAATCGGTATTTCATATTTTAGGCATCACTCTACAATCTAAGATGTAGTAAAAAGAGCAACTATTTTACTATCTTATAGGTAATAATTTTATAATCAGTATTTATAAATAACTGAGAGTTTTTAGGCTCTAAAGTAAACGAATAAATAGATGCGTTATTATCTAGAGCATAACTCCGTACATAGCTTGCCGAATCAGCCTCAGTAGAGAGTAGGGCAACCCTGTTGTTGCCCTTATTGAGCGCCAAAAAGTAGCCAGCACTAGCATTGTAGTAGAGTGTGCCAATATCGCCAAAGCCCTTGGGCAGGTTAGTCACCTTATAATTACGCTCCTGCCCTTGCTCGAATAGGAGTATGGTATTGCCTTTTGAGATAAATATATTGCCTTCTACCACCATTGAGTTGCCACCTTTTAGCTCGTCCGGGGAAAGGCTCTTGAGTAGATTGGTCTTGGAGCTTAATGTGGTGCCAGATTTGAAGTAGCGGATTATTTGATTATCTTCAGGGCTTAGCAGGTAAATATTATTGATATAGCTCACCACCCTGACGGCATTAGGTAAAGCGGGTGTTTTGAGCTGTATCAGACCGTCGGCTGGAGTGAATTGCCAGAGCCCCGTCTTGCCTAGCAGGACCAGGCCTATATCATTCATACTATCAGCTGACTTAGAGCCTATAAGGTCGGCGTTTGTGGCTTTAGTGGAGGGTAATCCAAATAGCGGGTTTACTTCTATGATAGAGCCTCCTGAAGCGTCTAGACCGTAGAGTTTATTGGCTGACCATACTAGCGAACTAAGGCTGGCCTGGCTGATGCTAAATCCAGAGCTAGTCGGTATTCGCTCTACTACCTCTAACTTATCCTCGAGGTGTTGTATTTTAAGTCCAAGAGCATCATAGCCTTGCTGGCTAGGCTTGGTGCGGGCTAGGTCGTTGAGCTTCTGGCGGGCAGTGGTATTTATCTGGGAGAGTATTTGCTTGGCGTTATTAATATGGTCTTGGGCAGAATCCTTGTTCCCGCTATTAATATCTGACTCAGCTGAATCAACCTGGCTAGAGGCCTTGGCTAGCAGGCTAGATTCACTGTTATTAGACGATATTGTGGTCACTCCAGCCCATATTACTCCTGTTATGATTATTATAGTTATTATAACAACGATAATTGCCTTTTTAGGCTTGGGGTTAATATATTTAGTCCAGAATTTAGTCCAGCCCTTGCGGGAATTATCGGCAATGGCAGGCATAATTTTGGACTTGGTGGCAGTGGCAGATTTATGAGCCGTATGCCTGGCAGCCGACTGGCCTTTTTTAAGAGCTGTATGGATAGTAGCTAGTGAGCTACCTAGTATGGCTTTAACCTTTGAGCTAGATTGTGTTTCGGTGGTATTTGCTGGCACACTTGTATCGGTGGATTTGCTGGCCTCAATAGCTATTAGGCTGTAGCTTAGCTCTGCATTAAGCTGGAGTTCATCTGCCAGCTTCAACTTTAGGTCTTCTAGCTTTAGTTTGCTAGCTACATCAGTAAGCTGTTTGCTGCTACTGCGAGCGATCACACTACTGGCCATAATGATGCGGTCCTTATTGTGAATTTTACCCTCGCTAATTTGGCTAAAGAGTCTTTCGGGCTTATCAGATGAGATATCCGTTGCTGTATGGTTGCGTATTAACAGCATCATAAGCTTGCCAGTGTTAGCAAACAAGATATCGTCACCAACCGTAGCGATGATGGCAATATTGTAGGAGCCTTTGGACTGGCTAATGAGTTCATTGAGCGCCCTGAGGCATAATCTAAAGCGTTTTTCAAGACTAACATCTGGGCCACTCTCATAAAAAGCCCTGCCACAACCCTTGATTATTTTGTCAATATTAATACGCTTGTCATCTAGATTATACTCAAATGTAAGGTAAAGATTACCGTATTTACTGCTTGAGTTAGGACCAGGCTCAAAACCCATTGCGAATGATTCGCCTACTAAATTATTAGGTTCCTTGCCTTGATGATTGATTTGTATATGCCTAGTAGAAAAATATACAGATTCCATAATGTTTCCTTATTGTCTTATTATAGCATTTAGTAGTGATAAGGTATCATATATACAATGGCAAAACTAACAAAACCTCATAGGCGGCTAGATAGTAATAAGTACACTCCTGCTCAGCTAGAAGCAATAGGGCATAATGGCGGCCCTATACTTGTTGTGGCCGGGGCTGGTACAGGCAAGACGGCTGTCATAACCCAGCGCATAGCTAGGTTGATATTGGGCAACATGGCTAAGCCACAAGAGGTTCTGGCACTTACTTTTACCGAGAAAGCCGCCAATGAAATGCAACAACGAGTCGATGAACTTTTGCCGTATGGATATGTAGATACCCAAATAATGACCTTCCACGCCCTAGCAGAGAGAATAATGCGCGAATTTGCCCTTGATGCTGGCGTGAGCCCTGAGTTCCAGATACTTAATGATGTTCAGCAGACCATTATATTCCAAGAAGTCCTATCTAGAGTCAATTTTAACTATTTTAGCCCCCAGCATCACCCCTTTGCCTTTATATCTCAAGTTAAAGGTGCCATATCGCGCCTTAAAGACGAAGGAATCAACGCCCAAATGTTTGGGAAATTGGCTCGTAAGCATGCCAGTAGTAATGGAACTGACCAAAACGAGTCAATGGCTGATTTGGCTAAGATATATAGTAAATATTCAGAGCTTTGTGAAGCTAAAAACAGTTTAGACTTCGGTGATTTATTGATAAAATTACAACATTTATTAAAATCACGTAAATTAGTCAAAAAAGAACTAATGGAGCGCTATAAGTACCTATTGGTAGATGAATTTCAGGATACTAACACCGTCCAAATGGACATAATGGCTGAAATGCTAGCTACCTCCAATAATATTATGGTCGTAGGTGATGATGATCAGGCTATTTATAGTTTTAGGGGTGCTTCAGTGCGTAATATCCTAAACTTTAGAGACAGGTTTACTAAAAGAAAGCTGGTGGTGCTTAATAATAATTTTAGAAGTGGCCAGAAGATTCTTGATGCAGGCTATCGGCTAATCCAGAACAACAATCCTGACAGGCTTGAGGTGGCAGAGGATATCAATAAACAGCTAGTGGCCGAAAAATACCCCAACGCTAAAGTTGGGGTAGCTCAGTATGCCAATAAGCTAGACGAGGCAGATGGTGTTGTTCAAAAAGTTCAGGAATTAATTAATGATGGCGTAGAGCAAAAAAATATTGCAATATTATTACGTAAGAATAACCAAATTAAAGCATATATACTAGCTTTGCAGAAGAAAAAGATTAACTATTATGTCCATCAGGATGTAGAGCTTTTTGATCAGCAAAGCGTAAAAATACTAGTTGCCCTAGCTAATTCTATTTGTGATCCATACGATTCGGCAGCATTTTTTCAGCTTTTGATTAGTGGGTTTTTTAAGTCTGCCGATAAACATCAAATAATACATATGTCATCACTGGCCAGACGGCAAAATAAGCTTTTGTATGATATTTTAGGTGAGGCTGAGCCTAACGAGTGGATAGAAGAGGTTTTATCTAGCATAATCGAGTGGCGAGAGCTAATAGCAGAATATAGCGCCGGTGAAGTGCTATTTATGGCCATTAAGTCTAATGGCTACCTTAAGGCCATCTTACGAGACGCTGAAACATCTATAGAATCAGTCACAAATATCCAATATATGACCGACTTTTTTAAGTTAGTGAAGCAATTTGAGCTAGTATCTGCCAACACTAGCCTAGTTGAGCTTTGTAAGTACCTAGACGAGATTAAGCAGTCCTCAGCCGATGTTATGAGTGATATATCACCTCTAGATACAGACGGGCTCCAAATAATGACCATTCATAAGGCTAAGGGCCTGGAGTTTGATTATGTTTTTATGCCAGAGCTAACCGAGCAAACCTTCCCCACCTATCGCCAGAGTGAGCCTGTGAAGTTTCCAGCAGATGTTATGGAGCCTAAATCTGGCGATCATTATCAGGAAGAAAGAAGGCTATTCTATGTGGGCCTTACCAGAGCTAGACAGGGGGTTAATCTTAGCCTAGCACTTGACCATGGAGGTAAAAAACCTAAGAAACCCTCACGCTTTATAGCTGAATGTTTAGGTGATGACTGGCAAAGAAGTGCTATCCAAATTAGCGATCAGCGAGATATGTCCGAGCTTATTGGTTCATTTGAGCCAGTGATACTAAATCCTGCCAAAGAGAGTATCTTAAACAGGCTTTACAGGGGGGAGTGGCTTTATCTTACTACTAATCAAATTGCTGACTATCTGCGCTCACCAAAGGAATTTTGGCTTTTCCATGTATTACAGCTTCCCAAGGGCCCATTTCATAGCCTAATCTATGGCACCAGCGTGCATGCAGCCCTGGAGCACTACTATAAGTTTAGGCTAAAGTCCCGACCTATAGCTACTAAGGAAGTCCTGGAAGTATATAAATCTGCCTGGAAGAGTGAGGGGTTTGTGTCTATGCAGCACGAACAAACTCTATTTGAGACAGGCAAAAAGGCAATCATAAGCTATATTAAAAGCCACCAAGCCGATGACCTAACTCCAGTTGCTATTGAGCAGCCTTTTGAGCTACAATTGCCCAAAATAAAGACAGTTATCTCTGGTAGATATGACATAATACTTAATACCACCGAGGGCCTGGAGATTCGCGACTTTAAGACCTCTAGAGTTAATGACCAAAAAACCGCAGATAAAAAGGCCAAAGATAGCATTCAGCTTGGAATCTATGCACTATCGTGGGAAAAATTACAACAAAGTCCTGTAACGGCGACCAGTATAGAGTTTGTGCAAGACCTGTATGTGGGCAAAAACTCCAAGCTAGACCACGCCATGACGATTGAGCTTATCAATAGGGCCGTTGATGGTATCAAGGGTATGAAATTTGACTCTGGCGGAGATAGTAAGATGGATTTTGATAAGTTGCTAGTATGAAAATAGAGTCGTATCGAACTCAACAATGGCTAGAAAGCACACTTAGTTTTATCTGGGATAACCATTTTGATGATGTTGCCAGGACTAATGAAGTTCGTATCATCTATGGCAGGAAGGCTAAAAGACGGCTCGGCTCTCTAGGGATTGATAGGGCCCACCCTAGTATCTCTATTATAAGAATTAACCCCATATTTATGGATTTAGAGGTGCCCGAGCATGTCATCTCGGCCACCATAGTCCACGAGCTGACACACTATGCTCACGGCTTTAACTCACCTCTTGCTAGAAAGCACCAGCACCCGCACAGGGGAGGAGTAATCAGGCAGGAATTTGCCGAAAGAGGGCTGGAATATATGTATATCGAGCAAAAGAAATGGCTCAAGGAGAACTGGCAGGGTATTATAGACCGCTATTTTGAGCCTAGGAGTCGCGCAAGTCGGAAAACCCAGTCGTCTATCAGGTTACCGTGGTGGATGTCTGGATTATAGCTCTCTGTGAGAGTAGAATATAAGCATGAGTACTATAAAGGGCAGAAAAGTTAAGAGGCGGGTCGGACAGCTTAATATAACCAAGGGCAAAGCGCCATTAAGAGCCAAACCCTCCAAGCAAATGGTTTTATCAGCCACTCGTAAGATAAAAAAAACTAGAACTAGGCGGTTTATAGCCTATGCTCTGATGTGTATTGTGATCATGCAGGTAGTTAGGTATGTGATATACACCTATATTTATATTGGGAGCGATACCCCCGATGGAATAGCCTTTACTGTTATAATTTATGTCCAGACCGGCCTGATGCTAGCTAGCCTAGGGCTTTTATCTGCCGCAGCCATATCATACTTGCGTAATTTGAGTGATTGATTATCGCTACAAGGGCTAGGTGCTATAGCACTATAAATATGTACCACATATTATTTTCAAAGCCGTAAAAAGCCGTAAATAGAGCTTTTATTAGGCTCAGTAATTATAATTGCTAATGAACAAATTATTAATTAAAGGGCAGGGAGTGTAATTTATACTACTATTCGTATTGTGTTCGTATAAGGATCCATGCTATACTGCCAATATAAGCTTCGGGAGGGAATGGTAAGTGGTAATACTACTAATAATCATGGCTATAATGCTTTTTATTTGTTTAGCGGCTGTTATATACCTGTTAATTAATAAAAACAGCCTGAATAACTCTGGCTCTCTGGGTATGTTAAAGCAAGATTTGCAAGGGCTGCAGGCTCTTATTAATCAGTCTCAATCCCACATTAATGAACGAATAGACAAGAATAATACTGCTATGCAGGCCAGTGTACATAAGCAAATGAGTGAATCTTCCAAGCTGATTATTGATGTAACAGAAAGGCTGACCAAGCTAGACGAAACCAATAAACGCGTAGTAGATGTTGCCGATGAGCTTAAAACTCTCCAAAATGTCCTTCAAAACCCCAAGCAAAGAGGCGTATTAGGGGAATATTACCTTCACCTGGTGCTAGATAATGTCCTACCTGCTGGCATGTACAAGCTTCAGTATAAATTTAACAATGGTGATATTGTAGATGCAGTGATATTACTTGAAAAGGACAAAATACTCCCAATTGATTCCAAATTTAGCCTTGAAAACTACAATAGGCTGATTGAGGAAAAGAACAAAGACCAGCACAAAGTGCTTATTAAGCGGTTTAAGCAGGATCTTAAGACTAGAATAGACGAAACCAGTAAGTATATCAGGCCCAGCGAGAATACAATGGACTTTGCATTTATGTTTATACCCTCTGAGGCTATCTATAATGACCTTTTAACGAATAAGATTGGTACTGCCGATACTGCTTCAAGGGACCTGATAGAGTATGCCTACCAGGAAAAGAAAGTAATTATAGTTAGCCCTACTACATTTATGGCTTACTTACAGACTGTTCTGCAGGGACTACGGAGCCTACAGATAGAAGGCCAGGCCAAAGAAATCCAAAAAAGAGTTGGTATGCTAGGTAGGCACATCAAAAGTTATGAACAATTTATGCATAAGCTAGGAAGCTCGCTTGGAACCACCGTGAATCACTATAATTATGCCCACCAAGAGCTAAAAAAGATAGATAAAGACATCGTTAAAATCGCCGGTACAGATGAAGTAGTGGAGCCTGTCTCGCTTGATAAGCCCAATATAGATGACTAGAATTACCAAGATGCTATAATAAAGCTATGAAAACAGTATTTTCAGGCTTAAAGCCTTCGGGAGAGATGACAATAGGTAATTATTTGGGGGCTATGAAACATTGGCCCAGCTTCCAGGGTAATGTCAGAACCATATTTTTTGTGCCTAATTCCCACGCGATCACCGTTAGGCAAGACCCAGCAGAGCTTAAAAAGCGCACTCTGGACTTGGTAGCATGGCTTCTGACTGTCGGTATTGACCCTGATAAGTCTATAATTTTGGTGCAGTCCATGGTGCCTGCGCATGCTGAGCTATTCTGGATACTAGACAATTTTGTAACTATGGGTGAGCTGAGTAGAATGACGCAATTTAAGGATAAAAGTAAGAAACAAACCCCTGAAGGACAGCTGGTGGGGATGTTTAATTATCCCGTACTGATGGCAGCAGATATCTTGCTCTACGATACCGATGAGGTACCAGTAGGTGAAGATCAAGTACAGCATGTAGAATTAACCAGAGATATCGCCAATAGGTTTAATAACCTTCACGGCAATACCTTTACTATCCCCAGGGCTATTACCTCTAAGCTCGGTGCAAGGATAATGAGTTTAGATGATCCATCAGTCAAAATGGGCAAAAGCGACCATCCAGATAGCTTTGTGGCCTTAAGTGAGCCTTTGGAGTCGGTAATTAGTAAGTTCAAAAGAGCAGTTACAGATTCAGATAGTCAAATAACCCATAATATCAAGGATAAGCCGGCAATCTCTAACCTCATAGCGATATATGCCGGGTTTTCTGGCATGGCTATAGAACAAGTAGCAACTCAATTCGCCTCTACTGGCTATGGTGACTTCAAGCAACAGCTAGGGGAGTTAGTATCCCAAGAGCTTTCAAAGCTTCAGGCAAAGTTTGGGTCATATCGCACAGATGAGCCTAAATTAATGGAAATTATCACTACTGGAAACGCTAAAGCAGAGCTAATAGCTAATAAAAAACTACAGGAAGTTAAAAATAAGCTCGGGCTGTTGTAAAACTTATAACGGATTTTAACAGAGTAAAAGTACTTTAATACAACAAAATAATTGACATCAGCATAAGTACTATGATATACTATAGCTATTGTAGTTCATTAAAAACAAAAAAATCACATGCTACATATCAAACCACCATAAATAGCGAGTTTGTACTCTAAAAACTCACTCACTTCGATTGACGGTAAGGGAATTCTGGTCTACAAAAAACAACCCCCTTGTTTTTTGTACCAGAACTTCCTTACTGTTGTAGGGATTGTCTGTCTGCAGTCATTATGCTGAGGGGGAATCAGATAAATCTGCTGGAGCTTGACCGGGACCGTGTTTTTCTACTATAGGAAGGCAAGGTTCCGGTCAGGTACCGTAACGATGGTTGGGAAGCACCAGTCGCACCCAAGTTAACTCGGATGCAAGTGAAGCGATTGTACCTTTTTGGGTCTTAGCTTCCAGTTAGGATCCACCCCGGGCCGATACATGCCAATTTGTTTCTAAACATTTTAGGGCATTTGCATCGGCCCGTAACCATGTAAACACATATACCACCCATTTGTAGAGGTGGTATATTTTATTAGTTGTAATTACGCATCAGCAGCAGCATATTTTAAGTATAAGCAGTGATTAAATTAAGTAAGCTCACAGAGCCTATTTAAGCCATTATTTTGTCAAAGAGGTGCAAGTATTCACGAAAGTCAGAAATATGACTGCAATTTCTAGAATTGCTAGCATATTTATTACCAGTAGCAAGAATAACTATACTAGATGCTGTTAACTAAACAACAAAGACATATGTATGCCTAGAGTTACCAAAATTTAAGTAAAATTCAGTAGGCTAGTCCGGCGTCTGGTAATTTAATAGTTATCCACAGGGTACAAATCAGCCATGAACTACTAATAATTAGAGCAGGGGAATATAAATAACTTATTCATTATAATTACTTAAAAAAAGTGTTCAATATGTTACTAGTATTATGTCATAAAATAAATGTATTCATTATAATTATAAACTGATTCATTTATTTTTTACTTTATTCGCTATATACCCGTAATTACAACTATGAGATAATTAAGGCATATTATTAAATAATATATATTATGAGCAATCAAACTAAGTCTAGAATATCGTTATTATTTATTGTTATTGGTGCAGTCCTAACTTGTGGCTATTTTGTGTATAGTATTGTGGCCACCAACCCCACCATGTTAGGCCCTAGTGGTGTAACATTTTGGTTTATTGATGTTTTGGTGATGCTGTCACTGGCCCTTACATTACTAATTTATTTGATATTTCATAAGAAAAAAAAGTACGCCAATAATAAGCTATTATGTATAAAGGCTTCCCTTAAGGCTGGATTTTTATTCGGCTTTGCCATAACAATTCTACTAGCCTTATCTAGCCTAAGGGGTTTGAGCTGGAGGGATATCTTACTGCTGGTTTTGACTATTGGACTAATTGGCCTGTTCTTTAGGACTAGAAGGATTCAGTGATAATGAACTATAAGGCCCATATTATCAAGCTAAAGAAGGCCTGTGAGGCTATATCTAATGAACACCAGCTTCAGCAGTTAAGATCTAAATTTCTAGGAAGCAGTAGCTTGGTTGCTACCGAAATGCACAAGCTCACCAAGCTAGAACCTATCAGCAGAGCCAAGCTTGGTATTGAAATTAATAAGCTTAAGGACATAATTGAGACAGCCTTAACGCTGAGCAGGGAAGCTCTAGTATCATCTGCTACGTTTGAGGCTATAGATATTTCTAGGCCTGGCCTGGCTCTATATAAGGAATCCGGGGTAGGCCATATGCACCCAGTAAGTCTTGTGTTGGCCCAGACATATAAAATATTTACGGAGATGGGCTTTGCTATTGTAGATAGCCCCGAAATAGAGACTGACTGGTTTAATTTTGAGGCGCTAAATATGCCCGAAGCACACCCAGCCCGAGAAATGCAAGATACATTTTATATTAAAGACACAGACCGTAAGCTACTACCAAGGACACACACTTCTGGTATGCAAGTGAGATTTATGCTAGAAAACAAGCCACCATTTAAGATACTTGTACCTGGCAAGGTATTCAGGAACGAGAATGAAGACGCCACACATTCTTGGTCTTTTAATCAAATAGAGGGGCTGGTAGTTGGGGAGTCAGTCAGTATGTCAGACCTCAAGGGAACGCTACTTCAGATTGTTAAGCGTCAACTAGGCAATGAGGTTGAGATTAGATTGAGGCCTAGCTATTTTCCATACACAGAGCCCTCTGTTGAGGTTGATGCCAAGTACCAGGGTAAGTGGCTAGAGTTAGGTGGCGCCGGTATGGTTCACCCTAATGTGCTTATGGGTGGCGGAATAGACCCTAAAAAGTATACTGGATTCGCCTTTGGGTGGGGAGTGGAGCGTATCGCTGCAATCAAATATAACTTAACCGACCTGAGGCAATTATGGCGCCCTAATATTGAATATTTGGAGCAGTTCTAATGAAAGTTAGCGTTAATCTTATCAATTTATACCTTAAAAATCATCTTAAAACGGAAGTTATGGTCGAGGTCCTAGGGCGCACAGAGGTAGAGGTTGAGGAAATATTGTATTCATCAAAGCTAGACTATAGAATTATTACGGCTAAAATAGTATCTGAGTCCAAGCATCCTAATGACGATAAGCTAAGGTTAGTAAAAGTACAAACAGACGGTGGCGAGGTAGATATTGTCTGTGGGGCTGATAATGTAAGGCCTGGCCTAGTAGTAGCACTGGCTCAGATAGGAAGTGTGTTGCCAGATGGAAATGTAATTAAGGAGGCTAAAATACGAGGAGAAGTTTCTCATGGAATGCTATGCTCGGAATTGGAGCTTGGCATGGGTAGTGACCATAATGGTCTTGTAGAGCTAGACCCTACCCTATCTATTGGGCAGTCATTGTGCGACATTACTATAATCAGTGATATCTTGGACATTAAGACGCCTTCAAACCGCTGGGACTATATGTCATATATCGGATTAGCTCGTGAAATAGCCGCTATGGACGTAGATAATTTGTTGGTAGAGCCAAATATAGCTGATAGGGCATACCACAACACAGAATTACTAAATGTCAAAATACAAGGAGAGTGTAATGCTTTGTTGCTGTTAAAAGCCCGTGTGAAAGTAGATGTGCCAAGCCCTAAGTGGCTTGTGGATAACTTATTGTCGTCAGGAATACGAACTATCAACCCCGTTGTAGATATTATCAACTTTGTAATGTTAGAGTATGGGCAGCCCTCACATGCCTATGATGCCCACAGTATCTCTGGCAATATAAAAATTAGGTTTGCCAGCAAAGGCGAATCATTCACTACCCTAGATGGCAAGGCTATCGAGCTATGTGGTGAAGATTTGGTGATCGCTGATGATTCAGGGGCTATTGGGCTAGCTGGAATTATAGGAGGACAAAAAACCGAAATCAAACCGAATACTACCGAAATCGTTGTGGAGGTAGCAAGTTTCAATAGAACTACTGTGCGCAGGAGCGCTCTTAGGCATGGGCTCCGCACCGAGGCATCTGCAAGGTTTGAAAAAGGCTTGCCAGCCACACTCCCCCACTTAGCGATGCGTAGAATTACCGACCTACTAATAGAAATCTGCCAAGCTGATATCACCGACTCCCCCGCCGCTCAAGCTAATGATGAACAAAAATCTACATATTTGGGTATGCGCATCAGAAAGGCAGAAAAGTTCCTAGGCTATAAGCTAGCCGAGAAGGAAGTAGAATTACTACTATCAAAGCGAGGCTTTCGGCCAACTCACTTTTCGCTTACCAGGGAGCTAAAGGATTCACAAGGTAGCAATTACACCAAAGCTTCTACTACCCCCAAGATTTATGATGGCCTACTTTCAGCTCAGACTCTCTACCTTAAAGCTGGAATGGATATTGGTAGTTCTGCGACTAAAATGTATGACGCTAGCATGGAAGTGCCTGATATTGGACTAAAACCAGGAGATTTATTATTCCTAGGGCATAAGTTTAGTGGTAATAAAGCTAATAACATAACCCGTATTGGTATTTATGCTGGCAAAAATAAGGTCATAGGCCCTAGCCTGACTAGTGGTAAGCCACAGCTAGTAGCTGTTACTAAATATACTAAATCAAATAATTATTTAGGTGCTAGGAGGTACTTAGATAATTTTAACCATATCCTTTCGGTGCAAATTCCTTGGTGGAGGGCTGATATTGTGAGTGAGGTAGATTTGTTTGAGGAAGTTGCCAAATCCATAGGCTATGGACATATGCCCGAAACCCTCCCCCTTATTAGTCCTTCACTGCCTGATCAGCACAATTTATTGACCTCACTAATGTCTTTAAGGTTTAAGCTCAGTGCTTATGGGCTGATAGAAATTATGACATATTCTTTTGTGTCTAAAAAGGAAATCTTAATAGTCAGTCCTAACACCAATAAATATTTACAAATTGAAAACCCATTAAGTAGCGGGCAGGATTATTTGCGCACTAACTTGCTAACAAGTCACCTAAGAGCGATTGCTAAAAATCAATCCGCCAATAGCTCGACATTATTTGAGATAAGCAGAGTGTATGAAAAAATTAATGAGGGGGTGGTTGAGAAATGGGTTTTGGGTGTGTCAATATGGGGAGAGAATAGCTTACTAAGGCTTAAAGGAGTGCTAGATGCGCTACTTGGCTGGTATAGGCTAGAGCTCAATCCCACTAGACTCACTACCAACCCCAGCTATATCACCTCCAGGGCAGGAACGCTAGAAGAGGAACTAGGTGAGTATGGCCAGCTCTCCCCTACTATTTTAGACAAGTTTGATATTAACCAAGAAGTGTCATATGGTGAATTTGATATAGCCACAATCGTAGAGTCTGAGCAAAATATAGTCGCTACCCCAGCCCAAGCCTACCAAATTATAGTTAAGGATATCACAGTAGAGCTTCCGAGTAGTGGAATGTATGGTGACCTCCGAAGTGTTCTAGCCGAACATACTCACTCCATTAGATTTAAGGGGGAATACCAAAATGATCAGCTTTTCGACCAAGGCCGTAAAAGAATTACCATTACCGTTAGCTTTGATTTGGGGCCAAACCCAAGTTCTAAGGAAATATCATTAAGGCTAAATAAGTGCGTTATGGCATTATCTAAGTTGCCAAAAGCACAAGTGCAATAGTAAATATCACCTTTTTTAAGTTATACTAGTATTAGATGAATAAGCCACCCCACTCTCATTTTTTGAGTTTACCTCCCATGCTATCTAAGTCTGGCGAGCGCCCTAGCTTTCGCGCAAGGTTATGGTTTATTTTTATGGGAATTATGATAGTTTTTGTGACGTCAAATTTGCTTATATCAACACTTACTGAAGGAGTAATATTCCCAGGAGTGTCGGTATCTGGTCATGACCTTAGCTTCAAGACCCGCAATCAAGCCAGGGAAATTCTTAAAAGCATCAAGACAGAAAGAAGCTTTACGGTTAAGGTTGGCGATAAAACCTTTGAGACCAACAGCAGTGAGCTAGGAGCCAAGTACGACTTAGATGCTACTCTAGAGATGGCTTATAAGGTAGGCCATAACTCTCCGCTATCGGTGTTGGGCTTTCTTGATTCATTCAAAAGAGGCCAGCTTGGCTATACCTATAGGGTAGATAGCCGAGAGCTAAAAGCCTTTACTTCTAGAGTAGTTAATTCTGTTGGAAGTAATCCTGTCAATGCAGGACTTAGTGTTAAGGATGGTAATGTTGAGATATATTCTGATAAGGATGGACTAAAGATTGATGAAGAAATCCTTAACAGGCTCATCGAGAGTTCATTGGGAGATGGTAAGGATCAGAATTTTTTACTAGAGCCAAAGAACATCAAAGCTCCATTGAGGGCTATAGACCTCGGCACTGCAAAGCAGAAAGCCATAAGAATATTAGACTACACAGTATCTCTTAATTATGATGGCAAAGTCTATTTACCAGATAGGAGCACCAGGGGTCACTGGCTAGTATTTAATGAAGCCAAGAGTCAAAATGGTAGCATAATACTTAATGTAGATTTGTCACGGGAGCAAATTATGGGCTACCTGCAGACCATCGCAAACCAAGTAGATGAGGCACCAATAAATAAAAAAATAAACATCAAAAATGGCGTTTCATCTGTTGAGCGCGAGGGGCAGGTAGGTAAGGCTATTGATCAGGCTAAGGCCGCAGGTGAGATATATAGTAGTCTCCAAAAAGGTAATTCTTCTATAACGGTTAGCTCGTATGATATAGCTTTTATTACTGAGACCAATAGGTCCGTAACACTAGATTATGGGCGATACATTGAAATCAATATATCTAGTCAAACACTATGGGCCTATCAGGATAATCAAGTAATATTCTCCACGCCCATTACTAGTGGCGCTACGGGAGCCGGCTTCCCTACAGTTACTGGATTATTTAGTATCTATGCCAAGGAAAGGAGCAGATATCTTAATGGGCGTCCATATGGCTGGGACTATAATGTATATGTAGATTATTGGATGCCATTCTATGCTGGGTACGGCCTTCACGATGCTGATTGGCGTAGTGCTTTTGGAGGCCAAGACTATTATTACGGTGGTAGCCATGGGTGTGTAAATATGCCAAAGGCTTCAGCGGCATTTCTGTTTGGATGGGCAGATATTGGCACGCCGGTATGGATTCATAATTAGCCCACGCAAAGATAGCTAGATGATGATAAGCATAACTGCTATAATAGAGCGATGCAGTCAGATTCAAAACAACCAGTCAATGTTAATATTACCCCGTCTGTTGGTGCAGCTGAGCAGAGCAGTATTAGCTTAGAAGCTGGTAATAACCCGGAGCAGCCAACTAGTTCGGGAGGTTTAAAACCAACCGTAGTTGCCCCCCCACAATCAATTGTAGAGGCCCCAGCTAGCCCTAATATAATAGCAACCCCAGATGCTGCTACAAGTTATAATACCCAGCTAGCCCAGTTGCCTGCCGAGGATACAGATAAAATAGAGAAAGCTTGGGTAGATGAGGCTGATAAAATAGTTAGTACAACCAGCAGCGACCCTTATTTTGAGGATGAAGGTCAACATGCCTTAAGCCGAGCGTATCTTAAGAAAAGATTTAATCTTGATGTTAAATAGAAAATAGCTATGGACATATTGCTACTAATCGTAATTATATTATCATTGATTGCTATGGCCGGTGTAGGAGCTGGGGCTTGGGTTCATGTCAATAAATTACGAAAATCTAAATCAGTCGAGAGAAGTCTCAAGCTTATACCTTTAATTATTAAGCTCCCCCCTCAAGAAGCTACAGCAGAAGGTAGGGATAGCAGGGAAGCAATTAAAGAAAATATATCCTTAGCAGAAGGCATATTCAGGTCACTCTCAGGAATGTCTTCTAAGAAGTCACGGCTTTATGGCCAGCGGTATATAAGCTTTGAGGCAGTTGCAATAGGCAAGCAAATACTTTTCTATGTAGCTGTGCCTGCAAGTTTGCTAGTTGCAATCAAAAAAGCACTGACCTCTAGCTATCCAGGGGTTCAAATGGAGCAATCGGAAGATGTTAACTTCTTCTCTAAGGAGGGTAGGATAGCAGGAGTAAGTGGTGGAGAATTTGTACTTAGCAAGTCGAGTTTTTACCCAATTAATAATTTTCAGATGAGCCAGCAGGACGCTTTTGCAGGTTTATTATCTAGCCTTTCTAATCTAGCGGATGATCAGGGGGCTGCCATACAGATTCTGGTTAGGCCAGCTGACCCTAAATGGATTAAGCAATCCAGAGCACAGTCTAAAAGCATTATTAACCCCGACAAGAAGGAGGGTGCTGATAAGTATATAGCCCTAGCTTCGGATGTAGCAAAGGCCCCATTCAAGGGCACAGACAGCAAGAACCCAGACGAAAAGGGCGATAAACAGCTAAATCTTATTGATCAGAAAAAGATTGAATTACTTGAGGAGAAATCTAAGCATCCGGTATTTGAGACTATCATTCGTGTTATAGCTAGCACAACATCAGCTAATGAGTCCAATACCATTATTGATAGTTTTAAGCTTGGCTTTGCCCAGCTAGATCTTAATAATTCTAATTCATTTAAGTTTAAATCAGCAGATGATGTAGAGAAGTTAGCTACAGACTTTATCTTTAGGTACTTCCCTGTCAATAGGCGTAAGGATGTATTAAACTCAGTTGAGCTGGCCACAATTTTTCATTTGCCTAGTGAGAATATTAATATTACCGCACAAGTAGAAAGAAAAGGTATGAGGGAGGTGGCTGCCCCAGCTGGTATGAGCGATGAAGGTATGATACTGGGCACTAACTTTTACCAAGGACGAGAAGAGATTATACGGCTATCAGACGATGATAGGCGCAGACATATCTATGTTATAGGGCAGACAGGAACGGGTAAGTCGGTGTTTTTAGAAAATTGCATTATCCAGGATATATACGCCGGCAAGGGGGTTGCCTTGATTGACCCACATGGCGATACTGCCGAAAGGCTTATGGCCAAGGTCCCGCCAGAGAGAGCCAAGGATGTGGTTTATTTTAACCCTGGAGACGCAGACTTCCCGATGGGTTGGAATATTATGGAGTTTGACCCCAAGCATCCTGAGCAAAAAGACTTCTTGGTCCAGGAGGCTATATCTATGCTTTATAAAATCTATGACCCGAACAGACAGGGTTTTATGGGGCCTAGGTTTGAGGCGTGGTTTAGGAACGCCGCACTTACCGTAATGGCTGATCCTGAGGGTGGAACTTTTATTGAGATTCCCAAGGTATTTACCGATGATGAATATCTGAAAAAGAAATTTAAGCATGTCACGGACCCTGTTATTCAAGACTTCTGGACTGGTGAGATGGCTCAGACTGATCAGCACTCCAAGTCCGAGATGCTTGGGTGGTTCGTGTCTAAGTTTGGGGCCTTTGCAAACAATGAGATTATGCGCAATATAGTAGGCCAAAAGAAATCAGCATTTGACCTAAGAGAGATGATGGATGACGGCAAGATACTATTTATTAATCTGTCTAAGGGTTTACTTGGGGATATTAACTCGCAGCTTTTGGGTATTATTTTTATTATTAAATTCCAGATAGCTGCTATGAGTAGGGCTGATGTCCCAGAGTCAGAACGCCGTGATTTTAGCCTCTATATAGATGAGTTCCAAAATTACTCTACTGACTCCATAGCTACAATCTTATCAGAGGCTAGAAAATACCATTTAAGTCTGATTATGGCTAATCAATTTATATCTCAATTAGACGAGAAGGTTAGAGATTCAGTATTTGGTAATGTTGGCTCTACTATTGCCTTTAGGGTTGGTCCTGACGATGCCGAATATTTGGTAAAACAATTTGCGCCGGCCTTTGACGCCTCAGACTTATCAAATATTCAAAACCATTATGCCGCCACCAAGATTATTGCAAAAGGTACCCCCACCGTGCCATTTTCTATGAAAGAAATAATGCCACCATTGGGTGTATCAAAGCCCGAGATATTGGCCCAAATGAAAGAGTTGAGTAGGTCTAGGTATGCCAAGCCAAAAGCCGAGGTAGCCGAAGAGATTAAAAAAAGCCTAGGCATCTAGCCGAAAGCTATTATCTAGCCACTGGCTATAATTAGATTGCTTGCAATTGGCTAATCCCCTATAATAGGATTATATATAAGCTAATGTGGGCTTATTATTTATTTTAATCTAAGCTAAGGAAATGAAGTAGCGTATGACTGAAAATAAGCAAAAATATAATGCAGATCAAATCCAAGTACTGGAGGGACTAGAGCCAGTCCGTAAGCGTCCCGGAATGTATATTGGCGGCACTGGGATAGAGGGCCTTCATCATTTGGTATGGGAGATTGTGAATAACTCTATTGATGAGGCCTTGGCAGGTGAGGCTACCAGAGTAGAAGTTGTATTACATCAAAATGGCTGGGTGACAGTGACTGATGACGGGCGTGGCATCCCCGTAGATAAGCATAAGACTACTGGTAAATCCGCACTAGAAACTGTCCTAACAATATTACACTCTGGTGGAAAATTTGGGGGCGGGGGATACAAGGTTTCCGGTGGGCTGCATGGTGTGGGTATTAGCGTGGTTAATGCTCTATCTACCGACTTAAAGGCAACCGTCTGGAAAGACGGATACCAGTACGAGCAAAATTATAAAAGTGGCGTTCCTCTAACTAATATTAAAAAAGTCAGCAAGACTGAGAAACGCGGAACATCCATTAGCTTCAAGGCCAACGACGAGATATTTGAGAGCACCAAGTATAGTTATAAGACAGTGGTAGACTATTTGCGCCACCAGGCATATTTAACTAAGGGCGTATACGTTAATATTCTTGATGAACGGTTCAAGCACAGCTATGGCTTTTATTTTGAAGGTGGAATTAAAAGTTATGTAGAGCACCTTAATAAAGGCAAGGAAGTACTCAATGTCCCCACCTTCTATGTCGAAAAGAAAGTTGATGATGTCATTGTTGAGATTGCTATTGCGTATTGCAATAGCTTCAATGAACAACTCCGAGCCTTTGCTAATAACATATATAACCCCGAAGGCGGAACTCATGCGGTAGGTTTTAGGGCTGCCCTAACCCGAGTTATTAACGAATATGCCCGCAAAAACGGACTCATTAAGGAAAAAGAAGAAAACCTCACCGGCGATGATGTTCGTGAAGGCTTGACGGGCATTGTGTCTATTAAGTTAGTTGATCCGCAGTTTGAGGGTCAGACCAAGGCCAAGCTAGGTAATCCTGAAATCCGCAATATAGTCGAGAAGGTTCTTAATGAGTACTTTAGCTATTACCTTGAAGAAAATCCCACAGAGTCCAGAAAAATTATTGGAAAAGGCGTGCTTAGTTCCAGGGCCAGACTAGCAGCTCGGGCAGCCCGCGATAGCGTAATTCGCAAGGGCGCGCTGGAGGGGATGACACTTCCTGGCAAGTTAGCGGACTGTAGTAGTAAGGATATGACCAAAAGTGAAGTGTATATCGTAGAGGGTGACTCTGCTGGAGGCTCAGCCAAGCAAGGTAGGGATAGAAACTTCCAGGCCATTTTGCCGCTGCGTGGCAAAATACTCAATGTCGAGAGGGCTAGGCTTGATAAGATGCTAGCAAACAATGAAGTCAAGAACCTTATAATTGCCCTAGGCACGGGTATTGGCGAAACCTTTGATATAGCCAGACTGCGCTATAATAGAATTATCATAATGACCGATGCTGATGTTGATGGTGCGCACATTAGGACATTGCTTTTGACATTGTTCTTCAGGCACTTCCCAGAGTTAGTAAATGGCGGACATATATATATTGCCCAGCCACCGCTATTTAAGGTGTCTAAGGGCAAAAGCTCAAGCTACGCCTATTCCGATAAAGAGCGCGATCAAGCGATAAGTGATATTATGGCTTCAATTCAGGAGTCAGCCGGTGAAAAGACCAAGAAGCTATCCAAGACAAGCTCAGCAAAAACTAAGGTTGAAACTGCCCAGGACTTAGCAAGGCTAGCTGAGGAAGTAACTGGTGCAGAAAATGAAAACGAGGATGAATCATTTGAAAATCCACTGAAAAAGGCCGGCATTAATATCCAGCGCTATAAAGGACTGGGCGAAATGAACGCCGATCAACTCTGGGAGACCACTATGGACCCAGCTAATAGAATATTATTAAAGGTGACCGTAGAAGATGCCGAGAAGGCCGATGCTATATTTAATAAGCTTATGGGCGAGGAAGTAGCACCCCGCAAGAACTTCATTAAGACTCACGCCAAGAGCGTAAGTAACTTGGATATATAAGGACCAATATGAAAGACACAACCAACCAACAACCAATTGAAGAGTTTGACAACACCAACTATAAGCCACAGAAAACTGAATTTGGCCTAGTAGTACCCAAGACCGTCGAGTCGGAAATGGAACAAAGCTATTTGGACTATGCTATGAGTGTAATTGTGTCTCGCGCACTTCCAGATGTCCGCGATGGCCTTAAGCCAGTGCACCGCAGAATACTCTACTCCATGCATACTCTAGGGCTTCGCCCGTCTGGCAAATATCGTAAGTCGGCGACCGTAGTGGGTGAGGTAATTGGTAAGTACCATCCCCATGGTGATGTTGCCATCTATGATTCTATGGTGCGTATGGCCCAGAATTTTAGTATGCGCTATCAGTTGGTAGACGGCCAAGGTAACTTTGGAAGTATGGACGGAGATGGAGCTGCTGCTATGCGATATACTGAGGCCAAGATGACTAAATTCTCCGAAGAAATGCTTGTTGATATAGATAAGAACACCGTTGATTTTAGGCCTAACTATGACGGCTCACAGCGCGAACCCAAGGTGCTCCCAGCCCAGGTTCCTAATCTTTTACTTAATGGAGTACAGGGTATTGCCGTTGGTATGGCCACCAATATACCAACTCATAATATTACAGAAGTTATAGATGGAGTAATATGTATTATTGATAATCCCGAAGCCACAATTGCTGACCTAACAAAAATTATTAAGGGCCCAGACTTCCCTACTGGTGGAATAATATTTGACGATGGTAGTATTGCTCAGGCCTATGGAACGGGGCGAGGAAGTATAACTATGCGCGCCGTAGCTACTATTGAGGAAGATGCCAAAGGACGCGAACAAATAATAATTACAGAAGTTCCTTATCAGACCAATAAAGCTAGCTTAGTAGAGAAGATAGCTGATTTAGTAAAAGGCAAGCGGATAGTTGGTATCTCGGACTTGCGCGACGAGTCTGCCAAGGGAGAAGTTCGAGTGGTGATAGAGCTCAAGAAAGACGCCTACGCCAATAAAATCCTCAATCAGCTCTACAAACTAACACCTATGCAGACCGCCTTCCATGTCAATATGCTAGCACTCGTAGATGGTATTCAGCCACGCATTTTAAATCTAGAAATGGTTTTGCGCTACTACCTAGATCATCGCAAGGTAACAGTTAGGCGACGCACTGAGTTTGAACTACAAAAGGCTAAGGATCGAGTGCATATTCTAGAGGGCTTAAGAATAGCACTTGATCAAATTGACAAGGTAATAGCTACTATTCGTAAGTCCAACACTCAGGACGAAGCACGCCAAAATCTTATTACTGACTTCAAGCTTACCGAAATTCAAGCCAATGCCATATTGGCGATGCAATTACGCACCCTAGCTGGGCTAGAGCGCCAAAAGATAGAAGACGAGTACAGTGCTCTATTAAAGCTAATTAAGGAATTAGAAATAATTCTTGGTGACGAAGCTAATATTCTAAAAGTTATTCGCCAAGAGCTAGAAGAGATTAAAGAAAAGTACGGTGATAAAAGGCGAACCCAAATTATTAAAAAAGCTATTGGAAACTTTAGTGATGAAGATTTAATACCAAACGAAGAAGTCGTTATAACCCTCACAAAAGGTAATTATATTAAGCGTATTGTTGCCAACGAATACCGTTCGCAGGGGCGTGGAGGTAAGGGCAAGATGGGCATGGCTACTAAGGAAGAAGATGTGGTGGAGCATGTCGTTCAGGCGCTAACTCACGATACCATCTTATTCTTTACTACTCTAGGCAGAGTCTTTAAGCTTAAGGGTTATGAAATACCCCCAGCCAGTAGAATTGCAAAGGGGCAGTCTATAATGAATGTTTTAAGCCTAAGTCCAGAGGAGAGTGTTACTTCGCTTGTGACCATCTCTAATGACGACCCAGCTAAATATTTGTTTATGACTACCACCAACGGCACAGTCAAAAAGACCGCTATAGCAGACTTTAATAATATCCGCCAAAGTGGAATTGTAGCTATCAAGCTTGATAGTGGAGATAAGCTCAGCTGGGTCAAGAAGACCACAGGAGATGACCATATTATTATCTCTACCTCTATGGCCCAGGCTATAAGATTTATGGAGAAGGACGCCAGACCAATGGGGCGCGCTACTAGAGGCGTTAGGGGCATTAGGCTACGCAAGGACGATAAGGTGGTAGGTATGGATGTGATTAGTGGTGAAGACATGTTGATGCTGGTAATTATGGAGAATGGCTACGGTAAGATTACCAAGAGCAATTTATTTGCTCCGCATAATCGTGGTGGTGTAGGTATTAAGGCTGGCGTTGTTACTGCCAAGACCGGTAAGGCCGTGGATGTTAGGATTATCCAGGGTAAAGAAGGTGATGTACTGATAATATCCAAACAAGGCCAAGTAATTAGGCTTAGGCTTAGTGGCATCCCAGTAATAGGTAGATCTACGCAGGGAGTTAGGATAATGCGAATGGCTAACGATGACCGTATTGCCTCTATTGCACTTTTACCTAAGGAAATTGAAGAAGAACCAATTGATGAGACAAAAGTGGAATCTCCGCCCAAGAATGATGCGTAGCATTAGCTTTGCTAGCAAGCCGGCATATATAGTATGATGATATTAAATTAAAGAAAGGCACTAAAATGCTTCAAGCATTACCAAGGGGGCTACGATCAAGAACAGGCAGTAAGTTTTTAAACCCCACGAATGTAGTTGAAGATCTTGATATACGGCCAGGCAATAACATCTTAGAGTTAGGTATGCCAATTGGCTTTTTTGCGCCAGCAATGCTAAATAAGGTTGGGGAGTCTGGCAAGGTTTATGTGGCTGGGCCCAATCGCGAGGCTCTTAGCAAGCTTGCTCATTTGGCAAGTTACCATCAAAACCTAGTCCTTGAGCTTCTGTCTGATTTATTGGTAGGAGCAACTATTAGGAGCGGTGATATTGATATCGTAATACTCACTAATTTGCTTTCTAATACGGTTAAGCCTGATTCTTTTTGTATGGCCATTGGCCAATACCTTAAAGCCGATAGTGAGGTTGTGCTAATTGACTGGGACACTAAGGATGTTAATGTAGGGCCTAAAATGGAACACAGGGTTACCAAGGAAGATGCGCTTAAGATAATGAATGGCTGTGGTATGAGATTCAAGAGAATATTACAATTACCGGGCTATCACTATGGAATGGTCTTTAGTTTCGAGCCTAGCTAATTAAAAAGTGTAGACGGCCAGCAGTAAGCAAGCTAAAATTAATATAAATAAGAGGAGAGTTAAATTGTGGTTACACCATATTTGTATGTTCCATTAATTGCTTGGGCGGTAGCCCAAGGGATTAAGATGCTAATAGAAATATTGAAGGGTGATACAGATTTGCGTTATTTATACGCCTCAGGAGGTATGCCATCAGCGCATTCGGCGGTAGTTTGCTCGCTAGCTGGCTACGCTTTCTACCACCAGGGGCTTAATAGCCCACTTTTTGGTGTGACGGCAATACTTGCAGGGATAGTGATGTATGATAGCTTTGGGGTTCGCAGAAGTGCTGGTGAGCAAGCCCGCACCCTGAACAAGCTGATAGCAGAGATGTCGCATAACGGAAACTTGCGCAAGCCCGACGACTATAGCCAGCTTAGAGAGATTCTTGGCCACCAGCCCCTAGAGGTTATCGTAGGAGCACTGTTGGGAGCTTTGATGGCTACCATCTTTAGCCTAGACCAGCTTACGCCTATTACTAGTTGGCTTTCAGCGGTGCCAAGCTCCTCACAAATTATGATAATTTACATTATCGGCCTAGTGATTGCTATTGTTCCAATAATTATCAAAATAATCTATTCTAAAAAGATAAAAGCCAATAAAAAGGCGTCCTATATTTTTAAGTACCTAATAATTGGTAGTGTAATACTTGGCGTCGTGTTGGTGTTTGCTGGCTTTGTGGCCAAGGAATCTAGCTTGCTCTATGGACAGCGCTGGGTGGCTATAAGTATTCTGGCGACTTGGGTGATTTTTATATTAATTGTAATTTGGCGCTGGATGAACATCAAAAGAGCCACTCGTTTTAGCGAAGAATCTTTAAATATCTCTAAGCAGGGCTGGCTTAAGAAGGCTGGAAAGAAATAACTACTTTCATTAGCTGTTGACACATCCCTAATTACCCCGTAAAATTATAAATAGCTTTTGCTCAACATTCAAAAGCGGGCTACTTAAATAAAAACAGCAGACATACAAATATGTCAGCTGATTTTATTTTGCGCCATAGGAGCAAAGTATCTTGAGAAGTAAATAGTGCTAGAAATAACGACTCGTTAATTTCTTTTTGGTTACATTTTAGTAAAAATGTGACAACCCAAGATACAACTCTTTTTAGAGAGTATCATCTGGCTTTTGTCAGTAACTCTTTTATGGAGATTGATTTTATCCCAGGAACAACATTTTGTAGACATATTGTCGGTATTACCGACAGCCTATAGATTGCCTAGGATTGTCAAGCTTCATTTTTTGGAGAGTTTGATCCTGGCTCAGGATGAACGCTGGCGGCACGCCTAACACATGCAAGTCGAACGAAAATTTATATTTTATATTTTAGATGTTAGAATTTCGATTTATCGAATCTCTTACATCTATCGTCTAAGAACTTACTTTTTAGTGGCGGACGGGTGAGTAACACGTTGGAACCTACCCCGAAGAGGGGGATAACTATCCGAAAGGGTGGCTAATACCCCATAATATCCGATTTATTCGGATTAAAGCTTTTGCGCTTCGGGAGGGGCCTGCGTAACATTAGCTTGTTGGTGAGGTAAAAGCTCACCAAGGCTATGATGTTTAGCTGGTTTGAGAGGATGATCAGCCACACTGGGACTGAGATACGGCCCAGACTCCTACGGGAGGCAGCAGTGAGGAATATTCCACAATGGGGGAAACCCTGATGGAGCGATGCCGCGTGCAGGAAGACGCTTTTCGGAGTGTAAACTGCTTTTAACAGGGAAGATTATGACGGTACCTGTAGAATAAGGACCGGCTAACTACGTGCCAGCAGCCGCGGTAATACGTAGGGTCCAAGCGTTATTCGGAATTACTGGGCGTAAAGCGTTCGTAGGCGGTTTGGTAAGTTGGATGTGAAATCCTGTGGCTCAACCACATGGACTGTGTCCAAAACTACCTGACTGGAGCATAGTAGAGGCAAGTGGAATTTGCGGTGTAGGAGTGACATCCGTAGATATCGCAAGGAACACCAATGGCGAAGGCAGCTTGCTGGGCTATTGCTGACGCTGAGGAACGAAAGCGTGGGGAGCGAACGGGATTAGATACCCCGGTAGTCCACGCCGTAAACGATGATCACTAGCAGTATGGAGATTCGACCCTCTGTGTTGCACAGCTAACGCGTTAAGTGATCCGCCTGGGGAGTACGGGCGCAAGCTTAAAACTCAAAGGAATTGACGGGGACCCGCACAAGCAGTGGAGGATGTGGTTTAATTCGACGCTAAGCGAAGAACCTTACCGAGGTTTGACATCCCAGGAAGTTTTAGGAAACTAATTCGTGCCTTTATTGGAACCTGGTGACAGGTGCTGCATGGCCGTCGTCAGCTCGTGTCGTGAGATGTTGGGTTAAGTCCCGCAACGAGCGCAACCCTCGTCGTAAGTTAGTATGTCTTACGAGACCGCCTGGGTTAACCAGGAGGAAGGTGGGGATGACGTCTGGTCAGCATGGCCCTTACACCTCGGGCTACACACATCCTACAATGGCCGTTACAACGCGCTTGCCAAGCCGTAAGGCGGAGCGAATCGCATCAAAAGCGGCCTCAGTTCGGATTGAGGGCTGAAACTCGCCCTCATGAAGCTGGAATTGCTAGTAATGGCGGATCAGAATGCCGCCGTGAATACGTTCTCGGGTCTTGTACACACCGCCCGTCAAGTCACGGGAGTTGGGAGCACCCGAAGTGATCATTATTGATCCCTAAGGTGAGACTAGCGACTGGGGCTAAGTCGTAACAAGGTATCCGTACCGGAAGGTGCGGATGGATCACCTCCTTTCTAGGGAGTAATCGCCTAGGCAACTAGGTCTGTAGACAAGAGGCTACAGTCATATCGAGCCACGATTTATCGTGGGAGTAGAATGAGTACTTCTAGGTCGAATTCACCTTTTGTGGTGGATTGTTACTAACGAGTCATTTCTAGCACTATTTACCTCTCATAGACAAAATAGCACCTCAGAGATTGAGGTGCTATTTTATGAGAATCAAGCAAAAGATTTGTTATTTTTGGAGGCTAAATAAACCAGCAAACCATTGGCCAAAGGGATCGAGTAAAATTCCGCCAACTCCAGTTAGGGTTAGAATTCCGAGTATGATAACTATTACGCCAAACAGTTTAATAAATCCACGGCTACCACCAGCAGATCTTCGTTCTATAAATTCAATTGCGCCAGTAAAGTTATAGATAGGTTCACTGAATAGTACTATTAGAACACCTATAATAATCATTGGTATGCCCCATAAAAATTGCATGATTATATTTTAACACATCCTAGGATCGCATACTTAAAACTTCTTATAGATGTCTTGAAAAATGTAGGCTAACAGGTTACAATAGTCTGGATATTTTGTATTTTTTGGGCTCGTAGCTCAGCTGGTTAGAGCGCGTCACTGATAATGACGAGGTCGGAGGTTCAAGTCCTTCCGAGCCCACCATCAATATGGGGATTTAGCTGGTTTTGGCCAGCTAATCTCCACCATTAGCTTCTTAAAAACTAATTCAACAAACCAAGGAGCGTTGCGACTGTATGTTGAATTGAAAAAAGAAATAATACGCAAACCCCAAAAACGAATTGTATATTTGTTTTGTCAGTTGAAGTATTATTGGGACGAGGGGCATTAGCTCAGTTGGCTAGAGCGCCTGCTTTGCAAGCAGGAAGTCCGGGGTTCGAGTCCCCGATGCTCCACCATTAAAAACGCCTGCAGTCGCAGGCTTTTTTAATGGAGATTTGAGTGGGTCCCTTCACCCGTGAAACGGTATGCAGTCTAGGTTGGCGAACATCCCTTTCAATTGGGCACAATAGCACTGCCTATTGTATGGCTCAGATTAATCTTGGTCAAGTAATTTGTGTTATGATAATTTTATGAAGGAGTTTATAACTACCAGCCCGCTACTCACCGACTCCCAGGACGCTATTGTGATATTGCCAGATATCTGGGGAGTCACCACCTACAGCCTAGATACTATGGCAAGTATGGCCAAGAAGTATGCTAGGCCTTGCTACCTGCTAGACTATTTTTATCAGCTCACGGGGGTGCCTAGTAAGTTTGAGCCTGATGTTGACGGCGATAAAGCAACCAGCCTTATGGATAAGCTCACAGGCGAGGACTTTATAAAAATATTTTCTAGTACTCTGATTGCAATAAAACAATCTCAGCCGAGCCTAGAAGGTGTTACCGTAGTGGGCTTTTGCTTTGGGGGTAGGCTGGCCTACCTAACGGGCCTTAGTAATCAGGTAAATAAAATAGTTTCTTTTTATGGCGCTGGTGCTCACCGGGCAAATTATTATCAGGGCAAAACAGCTATTGGGGCTCTCTGCCAAGCCAGAGCAAACGATACTAGCCTAGCTGTTCTATCGTTTTATGGAACCCAAGACCCTAGCATACCCGAGAGTGATCGCAATCTTACCCAGAAATTATTATTTGCGGCCGATATTGCTTATCAGCAAAGCCTCCATAATGCCGGACATGCTTATTTCCAGCCAGGCAGGCCCAGCTATGATAGTGGGTCTGCCCAAGAATCTTGGGCCATACTTGATACTTTTATGGTCTAATTATAGGCTAGTTGGGCTTAATAATTAGCTAGATAATATATCCTTATAATGGTAAGATATACAATTATAAGGATAAGTATATTGCTGTGCGAATAACCCACATTAAAAGATATCTGAGCTTTAGGTGTATTGGCTCCTTATTATTGGCATTTGTTTTAATAATAGCCCCAAGCCAAGCATTTGCGTCTATTAACGTTACCCAGGGGTATAAGGTGCAGGGGGATATAGTAGCTAGTATGGCAGTCTCACTATTGGGCGATACGCTCTATTCTGCCAATCAGGATAATCAGAATAGCCTACTGGGAGTGGCTGTATTGCAAAACCAAGTCGCCATTAGCCTTTCTACCAGCCCCAATCAAACCCAAGTTATTACTGGCGGTATTGCCAATGGCTTTGTCACAGACCTTAATGGTGATATCAAAAATGGAGATCCACTCGTGGCATCACCTCTATCGGGTGTGCTTATGAAGGCTACTGATGCCGGTAAGTCCATTGGCTCGGCTCAACAAGACTTTAACTCCACTACGGCGGGCGCCCAGCCTAAACCGGTGACCACCAGAGACGGAGTTAATAAGCAAGCCTATATTGGCATTATCCAAATTCTAGTTAGTATCAACGATTATGTCCCCCAGCCACCCGAGCTACCCCAGCCACTTTCTCCTTTTCAAAATATCTTTTCGGGCGTGGCAGGTCACGATGTATCATGGCCTAGGTCAATAGCTGCCATTATCATATTTGCTCTAGCGATAATCTCTGCGATGGTTATACTTTACTCGGGAGTGTCTAATGGCATTCGCTCTATTGGGCGCAATCCCTTATCAAGACGAGAAGTGTATATTGGCCTATTGCAAGTTTTTGGGATTATTCTGCTTATTTTGACGATTTCTTTTAGTATAATGATAATAATAATAAGAGGGTAAAATGAATATAATCACGATCATCTTAATAGTTCTGTCAGTTGCTACTTTAGTTCTCTGGGTAATTCTGGTATACCGCTATCTTGGTGAAATTAAAATACAACACAAAACCCAAAGCACCAGCAATAAGTCAGCCGCTATGACTCATCAGGCCAAGCTTGAAGCTCAGGTCAAGATGGCCGCTGCTGTAGAAAAGCAAGCCCTTGCTCTCCAAAAAGCTCTGCTAGCACAGTCCAATGCCATTGAGGCTGACTTTAAAAAAAGTATTACCACAGTTACCACTAGGCAGCTCGATGAATTCAGTAAGACACTTGCTATGGTTAGCTCAGATATACAACAGCAGACCAAATCCGTGGTGGAATCTAGCCAAAGCCACAGCAAGTTAGTGCAGCAGAGTCTGGCTACCGACACTGCTAGCACCAAGGCTAAAGTCCTAAAAGCTGTAGATGATAACATCGCAGAAATAATGATTGGATACTTGGCAGAAGTGGCTGGGGACCTGGACTATTATCAGCAGAAGGA